>JBEQAC010000005.1:0-47089 GCA_041640535.1 Bacillaceae bacterium | reverse complement strand
TTCTGTTTATAAATGATATAAAAGATTACAGCTATTACAATTTGACCAAGTAACTTTTGTTTTGAGGTTAAACCGAGATTTCTCTTCATTACCACTTTTATAAAGTCATCTATAAATCCGAGTAACCCAAATCCAATTGTGACCAGCAGTAAAAGCAAAGTAGTAACAGATGTTTCCGCAAACTTCCCGGTCATTACTAATGTTGTAATTAATATAGATAATACAATTATTATTCCGCCCATCGTAGGAGTACCAGATTTTTTTTGATGAGATTTAGGTCCCTCTTCTCGTATACTTTGCCCAAATTTTAATCTTCTTAGGAAGGGAATGAATAACGGAGACAAAAGTACACAGATAAAGAAGCCTAAAATAATCGTAAATAGAATCACTTGTTCTAGCACCTAAGATCCCTTCCTTTCGTTGAGATTTGTTTCTTCTAACAGTACTTTATATGCATTTAATTTATTTGTATTAACATCATTATAAGATTTGTTTCCTAACGAAAGAGAAATATATTTTTCCATTTTACACCTATCATTGTTTCGATTTTTTTTTATATATAGAATGAGTTGTTGTAATGCATCACAAGTATCTTCTACTAAGAAGATTGGAAAATGGTTTGGAAGGAATCTTGGAATTTCTAGCTTTTCATCCCAGACTGCTCCAATTGCACCATTATACAAAGCTTTCTTTAAATCAACTTCACAATTATCATTTATAAGTGATACATATAACCCTTTTACTACTTTTTGTTCAGAGTCAACATATATCTCTTTAAATTCAATCGCGCTATCATTCGTGCCCCTAGATACCGGAAATAATGACTTCATTTCTGTAAAAGAAATCATTCTAATCCAACTCCTTTATTACCTTCGCGGCAACAAGACGATCATCAAAATCATACGTTCTTTCTCCAATAATCTGATATGTTTCATGCCCTTTACCTGCTATTATCACAATATCATTTTCTTTTGCATTTACTACTGCATATTTAATAGCCTCTTCACGGTCTATTATTGAAACATATTTTTCTTCTTTAACCCCAGCTTCCATATCATCAATGATACTTTGTGGATTTTCTGATCGTGGGTTATCAGATGTAAAAATCGCAATATCTGAATTCGATACAGCAATTTGTGCCATTAATGGTCGTTTCGTACGATCACGATCACCACCACATCCAACCACCAGAATCGTTCTCCCCAGCGCAAGTTGATTAACAGTCTTTAGAACATTCTCTAGGCTATCAGGTGTATGTGCATAATCAACAACAACTGTAAAGTTTTGTCCTGCATTTACAACTTCAAACCTACCAGCAATTCCTTCAATCGATTTTATTGACTCAATAATCTGTGAAAAAGGAATACCTGAAACTAAACAAGCTGCCGCTGCGGCCAGAACATTATATACACTAAATTTTCCTATCAGCTTTATTGAGACTTTATTAGAATCATACGGAGTGACTAAGTTAAATGTTGTCCCTGATGCAGTCATATGTATATTGGTAGCCATAATATCACTTGGAGAGTCAATTCCATATGTAATGATATTTGCAGATGTACTTTTTATATACTCTTTCGAAGTTGGATCATCTGCATTTAAAACAGCATATTTCGGCTTTTCAAGATTAAAAGAATTTCCAAGCCCTGAAAATAACAATCCTTTTGCATGTCGATATTCATCCATTGAATGATGGTAATCTAAGTGATCCTGCGTAAGGTTCGTAAATACTGCTACGTTAAAATCACAACCATGAACTCTACCTAAATCCAAAGCATGTGACGATACTTCCATAATTGCAGCATCAACCTTTTGAACAAGCATTTCATTGAATGTTTTTTGAAGAGTTAGTGATTCAGGTGTCGTATTTTTAACATCTAAAACTGTTTCACCAATCTTCATATACATAGTCCCAATCAACCCTGTCTTTTTATTGTAATCCTTAAAGATTTTATCAATAATATGAGTAGTTGATGTTTTCCCATTTGTACCTGTAACACCAATAAGATGGAGTTTGTGTGTTGGTTGCCCATAAAAAGCATCTGATAGTCTCGCCATCGCCCTCTTTGTACTCTTAACCTTTATAGTAGGAATTCCAACATTGACATCTTTTTCAACTATTAGAGCAGCAGCCCCCAACTCTTCAGCTTGCTTGGCATAATCATGGCCATCAACGGTATAACCTTCTATACAAAAGAATAAGCTACCTTTTTTCACATGACGTGAATCCATTTCAAGAGAAGTAATCTCCGGGTTCTCTTGAATCATAGGGATAAATTCATGTAAACATGATAGTAACGTTTGTAGTTGCATCATTACCATTCCCTCTCAAAAATTATACGTATATAATCGTACAAGTTAACATATTACGATAATGTTTATATATTGTCTATAGGATTGTATTCATATATTGTCACTTTATCCTCAAAAATGAAAATCATTACATCAATTATCTAAAAATATTTACCACCTTATATCAGAATTCTATGAAGACTATTGCTCAGTTAAATTTGTCTACACTTGTTATTTTAATAATTGTTTCCATGAAAGTAAATTATCCCATAGGAAATTATCATTATTTTTGTAAGGAATTCATTTAGTTAATAGAAAAAGAAGCCATAGGCATTCATTCCTAATGGCTGTTGTTGATTCAGTCTTTTTTCTCATCTCCTAGAAGAATCCGCAAAGGTGTGCCTTGCTCAACCTTCTCGCCTGCATTAGGTGCTTGATCTAGCACAACATTACCTTCTCCACTAATTTCAATTTTTAAGTCCACTAACTGTTGTCTTAGTTCGCTTTTAGTTAACCCAATAACATCAGGTACTGTAATTAGTACAGGGTCAGTCCAGGTTGTTTTCTTTTCAATTTGGTTTTTTCTAGGTTCTACACCGAGTGCACGTAGAGAATCCTCCATAATATTACCAACAATTGGAGCTGCTACCACTCCTCCAAATTGAACGGTTCCTTTGGGGTTATCAACCGCTATATAGACCACGATTTCAGGCTTATCTGCCGGTGCAAAGCCAATAAATGAAACAATATGGTTGTTTTCTAAATATCTACCACCTTGCGCTTTTTGCGCAGTACCAGTCTTACCGCCAACACGGTAACCTTCGACAAATGCTCCACGACCAGTCCCTTGAGCAACAACGCTTTCCAAAGCATATCGAATTTCTTCAGATGTTTCCTCTGAGATCACTTTACGTTTTGCCTTCGGACTATTATTACTCACCACTTTACCAGTAATTGGATCAACCCACTCTTTTGCAATATAAGGAGTGTATAACGTTCCCCCATTTACTGCTGCAGCAACTGCTGCAACCTGCTGAATCGGTGTAACAGAAACACCTTGCCCAAAAGCCGTAGTTGCTTGTTCAACAGGTCCTACCCGATCCATATTAAACATAATTCCCTTACTTTCTCCTTGTAAGTCGATTCCTGTTTTTTCACCAAAACCAAAATCTTTTATATATTTAAACAATGTGTCTTTCCCTAGTCGATTTCCCAATTCAACAAAACCAGGGTTACATGAGTTTTGAACTACCTCTAAAAAAGATTGATGTCCATGTCCCCCACGCTTCCAACATCTTAACCTTGCGTTCGCTACCTTTACAAACCCCGGATCATTAAAGGACTCTTTGGTAAGATCTACTTTCCCTTCTTCTAATGCAGCTGCTAGGGTAATAATTTTAAAGGTTGAACCTGGTTCATATGCGCTCCACACTGGTAGATTTCGGTTATATACATCAGGGGATACATTTCTAAAATTTGCTGGATCAAACCCCGGTCTACTTGACATAGCTAAAATTTCACCATTATTAGGATTCATGGCTATTGCAATAATCCCATCTGGGTTATAGGTTGCTTCTGCAATATCTAATTCTCGTTCAACAATCGTCTGGACACGGGAATCAATCGTTAGTTTTAAATTTAATCCATCTTCAGGAGGGGTATATTCATCTGCAATATCAGGAATCCTATGTCCTTTTGCACTTGCATAAAATTGTACACTCCCCTTCTCACCCTTTAGTTGCTCATCATAATATAATTCAAGACCTGTCAATCCTTGATTATCAATACCTGCAAATCCTAATACATGAGATAAGTAATTTCCAAAAGGGTAATGGCGTATAGAATCCTCCGCTATGTAAACACCTTTTAATCCCAATGCCCGTATCTCTTTCGCTTTTTCATGTGTGATTTTACGTCCCTCTGGATTTATTCTCTGGATATTTACTCTTTTGGTAATATCTTTATATGCCTTTTCCTTAGACATATTAAGAATAGCTGCTAGTTTCTCAGCAACTTCTGCAGGATCTTCTATCTGCCTTGGCACAACTAAAACTGAAGGTGCACTTTGATTTGTCGCTAGAACCACACCATTTCTATCAAGAATTTCTCCTCGTTCAGGTTCAAATGGTATATTTCTACTCCAGGAGTCTTCAGCTAAAGCAGTCAGCTTATTACCAATAAAGAATTGTACATATCCTAATCTAACGTCAATAATCAAAAAGATAAGGAAACCAAAAAATAAAACTAACGCCAATCTTTTTCTTACAGTTACATTCGAGACCCGCATAATATAAGAACCTCCCTTTAAACTAGGCTCGTTCAAATATATATGCTTGTACTTATATTGATAGAACCCTGATTAACCTTTCTTCAATCTTAAAAAAAGGCTCTTTCCATAAAGTTTGTTTCTATTGAACTAAGGTAGGTTGATTTACACTCCAGGTGTGTGCTTTCCGCGGGGCAGGTGATGAGCCTCCTCGTGCCTGCGGGGTCTCATCCTTCCTGCAGATCCCGCAGGAGTCACACATATCCGTTCCAACCAACCTGGCCCCATCAAACTCGTTTTAAATACAACAGTCTTTTAGAAAACAGCCTAAAAAAAAGAAACGACAATCATTTGCCGCTTCCTACTCCTCTTGAATTTCTTCATCCTCTTCTTCAGGACTTGTTTTTTTATTTTCTTTTTCATGATTCGGTACTGAAAGTACTAGTTTTAGATAATCGCCAGACCTTATTGTTGTACCCGGAGCTATACTTTGAGTTGTAATATAGCCATTTCCTTCGTATTTATATTTTAGATTTGACAGATTCGTAAAGCGAGTAAGATCACGTATTGACCAGCCTGTCATATCCGGCATCACTATATCTCCATCAGTTTTTAAAAACACACGCTCTCCTGGCAGCACATAATTGCCTCCTGCTGGGAGTTGGCTAGTAATTCTGTTACCATTCCCAATAATGATTGGAACTACCTTCTTTTCTATTAGTTTAGCATTAATATCCGAAACCGACTTATTTTCAAATAAATCAATTTCAAAACCAAGTTTATCACTTGGAGCTGCTGTTGATTTCTTTTCTTCTTTTGGCTGGATATTTAAATATTGCAAGCTATTTTTCATAACAGTATTAAATATCTTTGATACTGGCTCTGATCCCACCTCAAAATCTTTAAGCTTAGGTTGCTGAACCGCTATATATACAATAAGACGCGGATCATTTTTCGGAGCCATTCCCAAAAAAGAAAATATATTATTACCATGACCAGTTAAATATCCACCCTGTGGGTCCGGTATTTGCGCTGTCCCAGTTTTTCCTGCTACCTGATATCCTTCAATACTATACAGTTTTCCTGTACCATTTGGTGAGGTTACAACTGTCTCCAAAATATCCAGTACTTCACTTGCTGTTTTTTCAGATATTGGATTTCCCTTCACGATTGGCTTTTGATCTTTTATCACTTCGTTTGTGTCAGAATCAACAATTTTCTTGACAATGTATGGCTGCATCATCTGCCCACCATTTGTTATAGCAGTGGCAGCTTGAATTTGCTGAATAGGTGTAATGGCAGATCCTTGTCCAAAGGCTGTCGAGAGTTTATCCCTCTCCCATCTGTAGTTAATAATACTATTTGCTTCCCCCTCAAGATCAATCCCTGTGGGTTCAGCTAGGCCGAATCGATGAAGATATTGCTCTAAGCGATCCGTCCCTAATTTTTCACTTGCTAGAATTGCAAAACCTACATTAGAAGATCTTTGTACTCCCTCTAAAAATGATATTTGTCCCCAACCTCTTCCTTGATTATGATCTTGGATCGGTCTCCCACCACTAACTGGATATTTACCAGAGAAAAATGAATCTTCACCATTATAAACCCCTTCTTCTATCGCAGCAGCTAGTGTAAATATTTTCATTGTCGAACCAGGTTCAAATCGATAAGAAATTGCGTCATTTAAATAATTTGTAATATTTCTTATATTTGGGTCAAAACTAGGTCTTGTCCCCATTGCATAGATTTCTCCAGTTTTCGCATCGGCGACAATACCAATAATCTTTTCAGGACTATACTCCTCTACAACTTTATTCATTGAATCCTCAAGGAATGTTTGTATTTTCTGATCAATGGTTAAGTAAATATCATTTCCATTGTGCGGAGCAACAATTTGTTGTTTTGCATTTGGTAGACGGTAGCCTTTCTTATCACTCTGATACGTTAAGTAACCATCAGTTTCCTTTAAATAACTATCTAAGCTTTTTTCCAATCCTAATTGGCCTTTTAGGTTTATACTATTTGTGGAATTGTCATCTGACACTTTTTGCGCATACCCGACGATATGGGATGCAAAAAGTCCATTAGGATAATACCTTTTAAAATCACGTGTAAATCCGATACCTGGTAAGCTTAGTTCCTCAATTTCTTGTTTTAATGAATAAGAAATATCTCTCCCATAAACTCCAAATTCAACTTGTTTTCTATCCTTACGAAGTATTTCCTCTAAATCATGCTCATCCATATTCAATAATGGAGCTAATTTTTGTGCCGTTTCGGTTGGATCCACAACATGTCTAGGTTTCTTAGGATTCGTTGTTAACTTTTCATCTAAAATCGCAACAACTGTATATGCAGAAGTATCTTGTGCAATCGGTAGGCCATTTCTTTCAAAAATTGTACCTCTTCTTGCTTCAATCACACGTTTTTCGTTGTATTTTTCCTCGGCAATAGCCGCTAATACTCGGCCGTCTACTTCACCAGTTATTTGAATGTAAAAAAATCTTGAAAGTAATATAAAAAACAGCAGGGTAAAAAAAACACTTACCAATGCTGCTCCTCTGTTTATATTTTTATTTTTCATAGGGATCAGTCCTGTACAACCTTCACATTATTTTCATTCAAAAATAATCCCATTTCGTGTGCTTTAGCCCAAATGCGTTCATATGTACTAAGCTCTTGAACTTGAACAGATAATTCGCTGTTCTGTCTAGTCTGATCTAATACCTGAGTTTCCATTTTTTGAATGTCAATATTGGCATTATAGATCGTCACTTGATTTGAGACAATTTGAATCGACCCAATAAGCATAGCACATGCGAATATAGTTGCCAATACTTTTTCCCCAAGAGTAACGTTTTTCCTCTTCCTAATTGCAACCTTAGTTTCCGGTGTCACCTGTGGTTGATACTGATGATTTTGTTTCACTTTGTATGCTAAATTACTCAAGAAAAAACCCTCCCTATTTTTTATATTTTTTCTGCAATTCTCAATTTTGCTGAACGAGCTCTGTTATTTTCTTCAAGCTCTACTTCAGATGGCAAAATTGGTTTCCTTGTAATCAATTTCAATTTCGGCTTATATTCTTCTGGAATGATTGGAAGACCAGGTGGAAGCTTTGGGCCTTCACTTTCTTTTTTAAATACAACCTTACAAATTCGATCCTCAAGAGAATGAAAGGTGATGACACACACTCTTCCATTTGGATTTAATAATTCAATTGATTGATTAATAGCATCTTCAAATACTTTTAGTTCATCATTTACTGCAATTCTAATTGCCTGAAAAACCCGCTTTGCAGGATGACCACCTGTTCTTCTAGCTGGAGCAGGAATGCCCTCTTTAATTAGTTCAACTAGTTCATTTGTGGTATTAATTGGTTGTTGTTCTCTTGCCGCTTCAATTTTTCTAGCTATTTGTTTTGAGAACTTTTCTTCTCCGTATTGGAAAAAAATTCGAACTAGCTGCTCATAGCTCCATGTATTTACAACATCATAAGCTGAAAATGATGAATGTTGGTCCATTCTCATATCTAGTGGAGCATCGTGATGGTAACTGAATCCACGTTCAGGGGTATCTAATTGAGGTGATGAAACACCTAAATCAAATAAAATTCCATCTACACCTGTAACACCATGTTCCCTTAATCTTTCTGTCAAATGAGTAAAGTTACTTTTTATTAACGTCAGTCTATCTGAATAATTTGAAAGTTTTTCTTCGGCATGTTTTATTGCCGTTTCATCCTGGTCAAAAGCATAGAGTCTTCCTCTTTCTGAAAGCCTTCTAACAATTTCATAGCTATGCCCTGCACCACCAAGGGTACAGTCTACATAAATTCCATCTTCTTTAATATCTAATCCTTGAACAGCTTCATCTAATAAAACAGTCTTATGTTGAAACATTGTAGCACCTCATTACTATCTCTTTACAATATTTGTGTAATCCTATTCTTTACTAAGGATGGACAAATATGAATGTTAAATATCAAATCCAATCATATTTTCTGCTATTTCAGAGAAAGATTCTTCAGATGCTGAAAAATATTCTTCCCAACTGTCTTTACTCCAGATTTCAATTCGATTGGATACACCAATAACTACACATTCTTTTTCTAACTTTGCATATGAAAGAAGTGGTGCAGCAATATTGATTCTCCCTTGCTTATCTAGTTCACACTCACTAGCACCAGAAAAGAAAAATCTTGTAAAAGATCTTGCATCTTTCTTTGTGAGAGGAAGAGATTTAAGTTTTTCTTCAAGTAGTTTCCATTCGCTGTGGGGGTATCCAAATAAACATTGATCTAAGCCTCTTGTTAAGACAAACGTTTCACCAAGATTATCTCTAAACTTAGAAGGGATAATCATGCGGCCTTTGCTATCAATGTTGTGATGGTATTCACCCATGAACATATCCTTCGTCCCCCACTTTCTTACTCTATGTTACCACAATCCCCCACTTTCCACCACCATTAATATAATTTTCTTCCATAATTGAAAAAATAACACAAAAAAGCCTGGCACCATTTCTCGATAACCTTAGTGGATATCGAATGAAAATGTGCCAGGCATGTACGAAACCTGAAATTAAATTGTATCTTTGAATAAAAAGTGATTAAATTTTAATTATTTTATGCTTTCCATCAAAGTCGACAGGGATTTTTATAAGCTCGTCAACAAAACTCAAACCATACTTATTAATATAGTAATAAATATTCCAGATTCTTTCTTGTGGTAACTGGTTTGGCTTTATTGAAGTTTCAATTCTATTAAATTTATTTAGCTCTACATTATGCATAAATAAGATACGTTTATGTACTAAACTTTTCATAAATTCGAGTTGGGATTGAATAATATCAGAGTTTTTTATCAAAACGTCGTTAAGACTGGAATCAATCGTAAGTGCAACATCCCGAACTTTCTTGTGTATTTCTTCAATTTCACCTTTCGCTTCTTCTACCACTAAGTTAAAGTCAATCTCTGATTTTAATTCAATCCATTGTTCTTTCATCATTTGTATGTTACTTACTAGTAATTCTTCAAGGGAGAGATTCATCTCCTTTATATCCGTTTCAATCGACCGTTCAAGAAAAGTAATTGTGATCCGTGGTACCACTGGTGGCATCTTTATACCCCAAGATTCAAATACACCTTTTAACTCAGCCCAATATGCAACCTCACCAGGTCCTGAGATGAAAGCTAGCGTAGGAAATAAAAGTTCCTGCATAAGCGGTCTTGTGACAACATTATTACTAATCTTTCCTGGATTTTCCTTTGCAATACGACATAATTCTTCTTTCGTAAATTCTAGGCTATTCGTTTTATTTCGAAATATTTTACCTTCTTTATCAAATTCTAATAATAAACGTTCATTATGATGATGATAAAATAAATTAGCTGAACTATGTGGCATATCAATTGTAACAGGATATTGTTCTTGTTTAAGTATCTTTTGTTGGCTTAAGACAGACTGGAATATTACATCATTATTTTCAATCATTTTTATAAAATATTCTGACTCAATTTCCCGTAACTCTTTAGAATCAGAATTTAGTATAACAATTCCTGTGTTTTGGAATAACTCAGCAATAATAAAAGCAAAAAAATCTACATATGTTTTTGAGTGTTCAAGATGGTACTTAAGCGTTTGTAATACATCTCTCGTGTAAGCCGTTTCACCATAAGTTTCAAATACTTCTGTCAACCATGCTTCACAAGACTCCTTATTGATTTCGAGGTTAGAAACTGTTACTTTATCAAATTGCTTTTGACCTATCGACTTCTTTTTATTTTTGTCTCCATCCTTAATAAATACATGATTGATCTCCGCAAAGTCGTGATCTTCCCCAGCAATCCAGAAAATTGGGATGACAGGCCGATTTAGCTTAGATTCTTGTTCTTCAGCTAATTTAAGAATTGAAAGTATTTTATGAATCGTATAGAGTGGCCCAGTTAATAAACCCGCTTGTTGACCACCAATAACCACAACACTTTCTGGGTCTAACAATTTGTTAATATTGTTAATTGTTTTATCTCCACTTCCATAATTGTTATTAAACTGAAGTAAATATTTTACTATTTCAGCTCGCGGAAATGAACGATGCCTTAAATCTTCCTTCCTCTCTTCATAAACATGTGGAGAGTGAATATTATAATCGAAAAAAAGGGAAGTATCTGTATTACCAGAAACATAATTAGTTACAAGTTTATTCGTTGAAGGAAGTGAGAGTGAGAAAACCTCCATGTTATGTACGTCCTTTCTTATATCCTGTATCGAATAAGTATAGCATTAAATAATCAGAAAGAAAAAAAACATGCTTACGGAAACTACTAATATGATTGAATAATACGGTATACAAGTCCTGAGAGTAGGATTAGGAAATAGCTAGTCCCAAACAAAAGAAATGTAAACCGCCAGAACTGTTTTATTACTTTTTTCACATTTAACTGTTCTGTTAAACTCCAATCAACAAGAGCAAATATAAATATGATTGCAAGTAACAAAGTAATGATCACCCATAAAAAAGATTGACCAAATAGAACCAACAAGACAAAGTGGGTTGAAATAACTAGTAAAAAGGTTGATAGGTCAATTGTTAAGAATAACGATTTTCTTTTATTTTTAAGAAACAATCTTAAAAATAAGTAGATGACAATGATTCCTAAAACAGGTAATGTAATGATAGTAGCTGTTATACCTGCTAGTAGATTGACCATTAGTTCCCCCCCTTTGATTCAAGTCCCTTAATTGACAGATATACAAAAGAGGTAACTGATAATACCCTTCCTCCTATGGTTCCCTGTTCTAACACATATCCTAAAATAGATTCAATTTCTGTCATTTTTCCTAATTCTATATCTCTCAGCATAGAGGATCGATTTTTCTCTGTACTTTTACAAATAGATAAAATTTTATCCCATAAGGCTTGTTCGTTCTTGATTGGAAGAACAGATGTAATCTCATTAAAAAGGATTCTCATGGTTTCAAAATAATAGTTATTCCTTAAAAGCTCTCCATTCTCTATTTTGTATAATGCCGTCAAGGGGTTTATTACACTATTGATCACCAGTTTTGATGTCATATTCTCTAACCAATCTTCTTCTAGTTGAGCTGGAAAAAACAACGCATTTTCTCCATTAAATATAGAAAATACAGAGTCAACACTCCCCCTAAAAGAACTTAATTTTGTAATACCTATCCCTGTATGAACAATGTGATTTTCAGACTTTTTTAATACTCCATGTTCTACGATACCAATAATAACATCCATAATATCTAAAGATGACATGAGCTTTAAATGCCCCATTCCATTTTGTAAAAATACAATAGTGGAAATTTGAGCTAATGGTGTTATTTTAGATAGGACGAAAGGTATATCATATTGCTTTACCGCGATAAAAAGAATATCATGATTAAGATTTATTGTTTCTAACTTCCTCGCTCCTACTGTACGGCTTGAAGTTCGATTATTTACCTCAAGTTTCACTCCATCTCTTTCTAATACTCTTGCTTGCTCTTCAGTTTTTGTATAAATGGTTACAGTATTTTCTTTCGCTAAATAATAACCGAATAATAAGCCTACTGCACCACCACCAATTATGCCTATATTCAACGAAATCTCTCCGATACTCATTTTTATCTCTATTTTATCAAAAAAGGAGAAAAATAGTTTGTTTTTTCATTTAATTTGTAATCGTTTACTGTTATTTTTTTATGAATATATTGTATAGTGTTAATATAACAACAATTCACTCTGATTGTTAGTTTTAAAAGGGGGATGAGTAATGATACCAATCAAGGTTGAACCTTTACTCTTAAATTATAAGACATTAGATGAATTCAAAAAGTTTAGAGAATATGGTTTACAGGAATTATCTATGCTAGAGGATTTACAAGCGAATATTATTGAAAATGATAGTGAGTCTCCGTTTTACGGAATTTATTTTGGGGGAAAACTGGTCGCACGGATGAGTTTATACCGTATAGATAAACGCTTTGATAAGTACTTTGACCCACCTCAGGATTATCTCGAGCTATGGAAATTAGAGGTTCTAGCTCCATATCAAAGAAAAGGCTTTGGAAAAGCATTAGTAGATTACGCAAAAAGTATAGGCCTTCCTATAAAAACAAATCCAAGAGTCCAATCTTCTGAATTTTGGAAGAAAAACGGGTTTACAGCCGTGACGTATGATATGAAGCGTGATCTTGGAGAAAATCCGTTAGTATGGTATCCCGAAGGTGTAAAAGAGAAAGCAAAACAGTAAAACCTAGGAATCATCCTAGGTTTTACTTGTAAGACTTTAGAATAAGTTTAGCTTTGTTTTGCTTACTTTTCAATACGTTCTAAATTACCGTTGCGATCCATTTGAAATTTCACTTTTCTGCTTCTTTCGTCTTCTTGTAGCACAACCATTTTCCTTGCCCTTTCCATAATTTCTATCAAAGCTTTATAATCCTCTTCAATAACTTGAAGGTTATTCTCTAACGTCGATTTTGCATCGGACAATGTTTGCACTTCCTTTTGAAGCATCGTTATTTTATTTTTTAATTGCTTATTTTCAGTAACTAAATTTCTCAAATCACTTTGAGCAGACTCATAAGATTCTAAAAATGAAATAACATTTTGCAGGGTAAGAGTAGGCTGTTGTTCTGCTTCTTGGTGGCTCTGTTCATCCTGAAACGCTTCAAGAGTTGGAACAAATTCTTCCTCTTGTTCAGGTGTGTGTTTTTTCAATTCTTTTCTCTGTTTTTTTGCAAGTTCAAT
Source organism: Bacillaceae bacterium (assembly GCA_041640535.1). GTDB lineage: Bacteria > Bacillota > Bacilli > Bacillales > Bacillaceae_L > Litchfieldia. The sequence continues at coordinate 33,770 of JBEQAC010000005.1, read as the reverse complement.
ACCAGATTTATATTGCTTTCGGACATATGAATTCCATCTAAATCCACAAGCGGCCGCAGTTCTTGATAATTGCCTCCCTACTTCTTCAAAAGCTGCCAATTGGGTGCCACCCTCTCGTATATATCTCAATACTACCTCCGCTAGTAACAAGTCCTCATCTTGTGTCCATGCATCTTGACGAGTTGTAGTCATACCTTTCCCTCCTAATACTTTACTTTTTTCTATACATATGCAGGTAGTAGAAAAGATAGACTAATCAACATTCTAGCTAGTAGTACATTTTAAAATAATACGATAAATTTTCATTCATTTAGTTATAACGAAAAAAATGAGGCATCCCAAAACTTAGGATCCCTCATTTTAATCGTTAACTTAGTCGTTAACTACTTCTTTTCCTTTGTATGTTCCACACGCTTTACATACACGGTGAGCTAGTTTCATTTCACCGCAGCTTGGGCATTCTACCATACCTGGAACTGATAATTTGAAATGCGTACGACGCTTTCTTTTTCTAGTTTTAGATGTTCTTCTGAAAGGTACAGCCATATTCCCACCTCCTTAAAAAGATAGTTAAAGATGGATATGAAGGCCGGTATATGCCGGTTCTTCTTTATCTTTTAAATAGATCTTACTGGTTGAGTAGTCTTTACTCATTTTTTGTCGTCTTCAAAAAATTTAGCTAGTCCCGCCAGTCGAGGATCAATTTGGTTGGATTTGTCTTCTTCAGATATAACCTTCCAATCTTTCCCTTCTTGCGGTGCAGCACCCTCAGCATTTTCATCTTCACCGAAGACTTGCATAGGTATTTCAAGGAGAATATGTTCCTTTATTAAAGGCAACAAGTCGACAACCTCTCCCTGAACTTGGTGAGTTTCTTCGTCAGCTACAAACTCTGACGTATGTCGTAGCAAAAATGTTTCAGTTGTCGTTATTTCAAACGGATAATGTACATCCACTAACGTTCGCGAACAAGGTAGTACCATAGTACCGGAAATTGTTAGATGAAAAGTTGCTTTTAAAGAACTGAGATCCGCTCGTCCTGTAATATGTACAGGAAAAATATCTCTGATGGTTTTCTCCACATCTTTTAAGTCTGATACATCTACAAATTCATCTATTGATAAACCCTTATGCTGCAACTGATTTAATTGACTAATTGTCCATTTCATATGAAATCACCTCAAGGCAACAAAGGTAATTATAGCTTTGCATAGTTTATTTGTCAATATTTTTTCTTTACACTATAATTAGCAATTGTAGGCTATTTATAAGTTTTACCATAAATATAATAAATAGGTCAAACAAATGAAAGAAAAAAGGAGGTAAATCATTTGAGATCAGTAGGAGTAGTTGTTGAATACAATCCTTTTCATAATGGGCACAAATTCCACTTAGAGCAAACAAAACAAGCAACAAATGCAGAAGTTATTATTGCTGTTATGAGCGGAAATTTCCTTCAACGAGGTGAACCTGCCTTAGTGTCAAAATGGGCACGAACAAAAATGGCACTTGAGAATGGAATCGATATTGTCGTCGAATTACCTTACCAATACGCAACACAAAAGGCAGATATATTTGCGAATGGGGCTATTTCCATTCTTAGCTCATTATTTTGTAATTTTATCTGTTTTGGAAGTGAAAATGGATCAATAAACGAATTTAATGATACCGTCTTACTGATGAAAGAAAATGAACAAGTGTATAACTCCTACTTAAAAAAAGAACTTAAAAAAGGAATAAGCTACCCTAAAGCTGCATCTATAGCATATAGTTTACTTAATCATGGTTCATCATTCATTGACTTAACAAAGCCAAATAATACTTTAGGCTTTCATTACGTAAAAGCGATTCGGGACCAGGGTTCTACGATGATTCCCTATACGATTAAAAGAACAAGTGCAAATTACCATGATGAGCATTTTACATCGTCTACCATTGCAAGTGCAACAAGTATACGAAAAGCATTATTTGATAACACAGGAAATCTTTCTAAGATTGAAAGCTATATACCCCAACAAACAAAAAAATTGCTTATAGATTACAAAGAAAGATATGGGATCTTTCATCAATGGGAAGATTATTTTCCTTTTCTAAAATACAAGATAATAACTCATACACCTTTAGACTTGAAAAAGTACTACGAAATTGAAGAAGGATTAGAATATCGTTTTTACAATAAAATGAGAGAGTCGACTACGTTTAAAGAATTCATTGAAAAGGTAAAAACGAAGAGATATACATGGACACGCTTACAAAGAGCTAGCTTACGCATTCTTACCAATACAAAGAAATCAGAAATGACTGAAGGAGACAATTTTATCCATCCTACATATATCCGGCTCCTGGGAATGACGGGGAAGGGTCAGCAGTATATTAGAACGATAAAAAAAGATATCGATATCCCACTTGTTTCAACACTTTCATCAATAAAAGAAGAAGATCACAATCTTGATTTAAGAGCAACAGCTGCTTATTCTATGGTGCTTAAAGAACCTATTCGATCACGCTTTATAAAAGAAGAATTTTCTACACCACCAATTAGATTTGACGAAAAAAATCGCATCTATATTTAAATATTTAGATGCGACTTTTATTATTGATTTTTATTTTCAACTGATTTTAAATATTGAAGGGCATCTTCAAAGGTATCGACAGGCACAATAATCATATCAGTTTTAATCTTTTTTGCTGCATCAAGTGCTTCCACGTAATTAGAATTAGGACTACCCTTTTCATTTGGTGCAAAGAAGATGTCCACATTGGAATGATCTGCTGCTACAATCTTTTGAGAAATACCCCCAATCCTACCAACCTCGCCCTGATCATTTATTGAACCAGTTCCAGCAATTTTTAATCCTCTTGTGATATCCTCTTCTACAAGTTGATTATAAATTTCAAGAGAGAACATTAAGCCCGCAGAAGGCCCACCGATTTTTTCTGTGTCAATAGTAATATTTGGATCAGTGATAACCTCACGATCAGTAACTAATGATATCCCTACCCCCACCTTCGAAGTGTCTTGTGGAAATGGGACAATTGGTAGAAAAGTAACCAACTCATTTCCATCTCTTTCATACGTTAACTCTACTTGTTCCCCTTCTTTTTTGTTACTAACATATTGAATAAACTCATCAGCTGTTTGAAAATCCTGACCATCCACTCTGTAGATTCTGTCTCCAGCTTTTAATTCCTTTTCAGCAGGCATATCAGGAACCACACTCATGACATAAATGCCATGATAACGGTAACTTATTGGTTTATTTGCAAAATTATAAGCTACTGTGACTGCCGATTCCTTTGACCCTTCCATTAAATAAAGTTGTCGATTTGTATACTCTGCATCACTTTCTCCTTCCCTTCGAATCGCTTCTTTTGGATAGATCATATGAAACTCACTAGTTTTAGCCCAAAGGTATGTAAATATATTAGCCTTACCCATCCTAACAGTCGTAAGCATAAAGCTCCCTGCTTCATCATACCCATTCTCTACTTCGATTATTGGATGTAGTTCCTGTGCTATTCCCGGTTTTGTTATGTAATAAGGGAGCTGTATAAACGTTAGTAGTACAGCTAATACAGCCCCTATCATAAATGTTCTAACAAATCCTTTATTCAACATGGTTTGCTTTCTCCTCCCATTCTGCAATCACCCTTTTTATACGAGGAATACTATCCCTTGCAGATTCTTCACCAATTTGAATGATCTCTTCAATATTAGTAAAGGCTCTCGAGCTATACTGTGTAACAAGAGGGCGAAGAATAATGTCTGCATCCATTTCTTTGTATTTAACAACCTCATTCTGCATAATTTCAATACTTTGTAAAATAACATCATATATAGATGAGATTTCTTCATTTACCTTTACTGAAGAGACATCAACAGCAATCACAATATCAGCACCCATGTCTTTTGCAACCGAGATTGGTACCTTATCAATGACTCCACCATCTACAAGGATACAACCATCTACTTTCTCAGGAACAAATATGCCTGGAATGGCAATGCTTGCTCTTACAGCACTAGCAACTGGTCCTTTATTAAATATTATTCTTTCTCCCTTCACGATATCTGTAGCAACAATCGACAGTGGAATGTCTAACTCCTCAATTTTTTTATTCTTTGTAAAAATTCTAATAAGCTCTTTAACTCGATTACCAGAAATAAACCCCATTTTAGGAACTGTAAAATCTAAATAATATTTACGTCTAAAAGCTAGTGCAAGCTTATATAGTCTTTCTACATCTAAACCTGCGCTATAAAACGCTCCAATTAATGCCCCCATGCTACTCCCGGCAATAAGATCTATAGGTATATTTTCTTCTTTTAAGACTTTTATTACACCTAAATGGGCAAAGCCTCTTGCACCACCTGAACCTAACGCTAGACCAATTTTTGGATGGTACAATCTATTCCCCCCGTTCTCCTTTTCGTTTTCTTGTGCCAAAAAATTAGAATATCCTGTACAATCTTATGGTCTAAATCATGCCCCTATACACGTATATTGAAATATATGTAGGTTGGACAACACCTTTTTTCTATCTATTCATTTTACCATTTCATTTCAATAACTGTATAGAATACGTGACTATTAGGAGGCAGTTAGTTTGTTACAATCAAAAATTAAGACCATTTTTTTTGCAGCAAGTGCATTATTTTTGGCCATTGCTCTTATTTCATTTCCAAAAGAATCATTAGAGGCATCCATTCGAGGTTTAAATATTTGGTGGGAGGTTGTTTTCCCATCATTACTTCCTTTTTTTATCGTTTCGGAATTACTAATTGGTTTTGGAATCGTTAAATTTTTAGGCATTCTACTTGAACCATTCATGAGACCCTTATTTAGAGTCCCTGGTGTTGGTGGTTTTGTATGGGCAATGGGTTTAGCTTCAGGACAACCAGCAGGAGCAAAATTTACGGCTAGACTTCGTCAAGAGAAACAATTAACAGCGTATGAGGCTGAACGATTAGTTTGTTTCACAAATGCTTCAAATCCGCTCTTTATATTTGGCGCAATAGCGGTTGGTTTTTTTCACGATGCTACTATTGGGGTTTTATTAGCAGTTGCGCACTACGCTGGGAATATGACTGTCGGTCTTATTATGAGATTCTATGGACCAAACGAGAAGCTAAAAGAAGAGAAGAAACAAAAAGGATCTTATATCCGTGAAGCTTTTAGGGAGTTGCATCGCACTCGACTACGTGAAAAGAGACCTTTCGGAAAACTGCTTGGGGATGCAGTTAGTTCTTCCATTCAAACTCTGCTTATGATTGGTGGATTTATCATTTTATTCTCGGTTTTTAATCGACTTTTAACTCTCATTCATGTGACTGAAGTGCTAGCTGTTTTATTTGGATTTATCTTAATGCTGCTAAATCTTCCAAGTGAACTTAGTACCCCTCTCTTATCAGGTATGTTTGAAATAACATTAGGAAGTCAAATGACAAGTCAAACAAATGAAGTTTCATTATTATTTCAAATTATTATCACTAGCTTTATTTTAGGATTTAGTGGCTTTTCAATTCAAGCTCAAGTGGCAAGCATTCTCGCTGAAACTGATATACGTTTTAAACCATTCTTCTTCGCAAGAATTATGCACGGATTTATTGCAGCAGTCTTGACCCTTGCTCTATGGAAGCCACTCTATTTAAATCTACAAGAACCTACGAGTGGAATGAAAGCAATACATGTTTTTCTCCAATATCCTTCTGAATCATGGTTTTACAAGCTATGGGAAGATATTATCCAATATGGACCATCAATAACAATAGCATCTCTTATTTGCTATATTGTTATATATGCAAAAAGACTAAAAAATCCCCAATTTTAAAGGGGATTTTTATATTTCAGCCTAAGTGCTTCTTCAACTGCAGGAGGAACTAGGTCAGCGATGTTACCACTATATTTAGCAACTTCTTTTACAATACTTGAGCTTAAGAATGAGTATTGATTGTTTGTCATCATAAAAAAGGTTTCAATATCTTCCTCTAATATCCGATTCATAGAAGTTATTTGCATTTCATATTCAAAATCGGAAACTGCCCTTAATCCTCTCAAGATTACATTTGCTTTTTTTTCTCTTGCATATTCAACTAATAATCCACTAAAGGCATCTACTTCTACATTTGGCATTTCTTTCGTAACCTCTTTTATTAGATGTATACGTTCCTCAACAGAAAATAATGGACTTTTTGAAGAATTATTTAGAATACTAACATAGACGCGGTCAAATACATTAGCACCTCTTTTAATAATATCTAAATGCCCATATGTTATTGGGTCAAAACTACCTGGACAAACAGCAATTCTAGCCAATCTCATTTCCTCCTTCAGCATCCCTTTTGTAACAAAAAACAGAAATAGCAGTTATACCATATATTTCAGACTTAACTTTGGTTAAATCACCAATTTCATTTGGAAGGATTTCGTCAATTTCATGTTCAGCAACAATATAACCATATTCCCTTACAAGAGAATGTTCATGAATAAATATGATAAGCGCTTCCAATTGATGATCCTTATAGGGAGGATCTAGGAAAATAAAATCAAATTTTATTTCTCTCTTAACTAAAGCTTTTAGTGCTCTTTTTGCTTCATTCCTATATACTTCGGCATTATTAGTAAAGGCGCAACTCTCAAGATTAGATTTAATTGTTTGTATTGCTTTAAAATCCTTATCAACAAAGATGACTTTATCTAAGCCTCTACTTAGTGCTTCAATGCCAAGTCCACCACTTCCCCCAAATAGATCTAAGCCAATTCCACCACTAAAATAAGGACCAATCATATTAAAGATTGCTTCCTTGACCTTATCAGTTGTCGGTCGTGTCGATGTCCCTGGAACTGCTTTTAAAGGCCTACCTTTGCAACTACCCGAAACAACTCTCATTTTATCACCACATCATTTTACAGTTTTAAAAAATAATTTAATTAATGTTTTACATTAATCTATGTATAGCACTTCATATCCTATCATAAACTTTTATTTGAGGCTAGAGGACGTCATGATCACAAGCTTTTCTAAAAAATATATTTCTTATGTATACACAAAATTCAATTGGTCATAATTAGTAATGACAACATCATTTAGGGTGTTGTTGCCAACCGCGGAGAAGACTTACGTTTCCCCATAAGTTCTTCCTCCGGTTTCTCCTCTCCCTTTGCCTTCTACTATGAGAAAGTTAGTTTTACTAATGATTTCATAGATATAGAAGGACCCTGCAGGTATCTGCAGGGTTTTTTTTGTTGTTATAGACCTATTTTATAATCATATTCCTTCGCTTTATCGGTTGAATTTTCGTATTCTAGCTTTAAGAATGGTTTATAGGAAGGCTCTACTTGCTTAACATAAGGAAGTGTTTTTATTTTTGCAATGATGGCTTCTACATTTTCCATATCATTATATATGACCATATATTTTAAACGTTTTGAAACGTAATGGATATTTCCAAATTTCCGCATAGCTTTTACATGTTTTAAAGAATGCATGTAGACAATGATTCCCTGCCTAGTACCGAACATAATTTTTTCTCCTTTATAGATAAAAGTGAAAGCTTTTTATTAGTCTAGCACACTGAAGAATTGATTGACAATATATACTATTAAGGATAAACGAAAAATGTAACGCACAAAAAGAGCTATCTCGTGTAAATATCAGGTGAGATAGCTCCTTTTACAATATTAACTACATCCACAGCTTCCACCGCTCCCACATCCACCTGAACATGAAGATAATGAATCAAAATAAGGATTTCCTGTTGGAACTTTTATATGCTCTGAAACAGCATGTCCAATCATCTTACTTATTTCATCAAGGAGTGTCTGGATATCTTGTTCCGCTTTCTTAAAGGCAGCAATGGATTCTTGCAAATCAAGCTGTCTTTTGAGAGCTCTTGTTTCTAATGTAACTGAACGGTAATCAGGATGGTATTTGCCAAATCGCTGAACTTCTTCATACATTTCCTTCATTTTTTTAAATTTAGAAATCAGATTTTGCGCATTCTTATCCTGTATTAACGTATATAAAGAACGGTGATATTCGTTCATAAGGTCTGATTGTAGAATCATGTTTGCTATCTCTTCCGTCATATCGAGAATTTCTAATCTTTCTAATGTAGCAAGCATAATTTCACCTCCATCTCCTACTATAGCACGAAAAGTGATAGATAGCGACTATAACCGCGATGTTCAGGTTAACTTATAGCAAATGAACATTGACGAATAAGTGACTTAATTCTATAATTTTCTAGATGAAATGGGGCATTTAATTAAGCCCTGAAGGAGTATAAAACATGAAATTAATTACTTTTAATCCCTTTAGAACCATCGGCATCCCAAATGTTAGCTATATAAAGCCAGAACAAATGTTTAGAGAAATTGAAAGAGTTAAGGAAGCTGACTTTATTTTATTCCCCGAAAATTGGCAAGTTAATTCATTAGTATATGGGTTAAACAAAGTTATCTTTCCAAGTGTGCAATCTATTCATCTTGGCTATAGTAAGATTGAAATGACACGAGCACTTTGGACCGTTTGCCCTGAGCATATTCCTTACACTGAAATACTTGGAAATACAACTGAAAATATACATAAAGTTTTAAATACCTTTCCTTTTCCTTTTGTTGCAAAAGAAAACAGAAACTCGATGGGAAAAGGAGTATTCTTGATTGAAAAAGAAGAAGATTTTTATGAATACGCAAATAAAGTAGATACATTTTACATTCAAGAGTATTTAAAAAATGATGGCCGCGATTTAAGAATATGTGTTGTTGGAGATGAAGTTATTACCTCTTACTGGAGAATTGGAGCAAGTGGCGAATTCCACCACAATATTGCCAAAGGAGGTTCAATTTCCTATGAACATATTCCAACAGAGGCAATCGAACTCGTTCAATCAGTTGCAAGAAACTTAAATATCAACCACGCTGGATTTGATATTATGTACAGCAATGAAAAACCTTATATTTTAGAGTTCAACACATTGTTTGGAAACCAAGGAATGGTTCATCAGGCTATATCGATTGAATCAAAAATATTTCAATATTTACAAACAAAAACAAAAGGTTAAACTACAAAGATTTTTATTCGGTATCGTCGTTTATTAGAGGATCATCAATTTTACAATTCTTGATATCCTCTAGTGAATGATAACAGTAAATTCCTCAGTTAGATGATACAATTTTTCGTTTTCACGCATTAATTCAAGCTTAATTTTGTGCTTCCCCTTTTCAAGACCTTTGATAATAAAAGCAGCAGTAGAAATTTCATCCACTACTTTCCCATTAACATAAAGCTTTAGATAACCCTCCCCATCCATTTGCTCAGTTCCTGTTTTCTTAAAGATAAAATCCGGAACTATGCATTCAACATAAACATTACCTCCTATCACGTGTTTTTGAATCAACATTTTATTATTTGTTGTATTTGTCAAAGCAGAAACAGGTTTTGCTAGTTCTTCTTCATCTATTTTCTCTAAATTTACAATTTGAATGTTTGATGTTTCCGGTACAGGCTTATCATTTATACAACCCACTAATAAAAAGAGACTAAAACATCCCAATAAATACTTCATGCTACCACTCCTTTTTTAGTTAGTGTAAGCAGTATGTACCTTTCATACTCAGAGAATATTTTTTGGGTCTTAAAAAAAACCATGATAAATGATCATGGTTAAAAAACAAACTCTAGTCACCTTGCTTCATTGCCGAATACATTTGCATCATCATTGAAGCAAACTCTAAAGAATTGGAGAACTTCTCCACCTTATAAGGAAATGTTTGTTTATGAAAGGCTCTTGAGGCTAGTTCAAATGCATGTTTAGCACTTGGATCTCTTGACAATCTTCGATACCAAACTGGATTTTCACGAATAAAATAGTTTAACTGTTTACTTGATTGAAAAAATTCACTTAAATCTTTGCGCATATGCCTCTCCCCTTAATGTCTAATCTTTTCGAAAGGCAAAAGGATTTGTCTGGCTGCTCGAACTTGATTGTGTTTGTCCTGATTGATTTCCACCTTGAAGCTGTTGAATAACTTGCTGTATTGTTGTAATAGCACTACCGACATTTGAAATCTGCTTTTGTACATCATTCATTTTTACATTTTTAATGGATGATAATAATTTTGCCACTAAGTCCGATTTACTGGTTACTTTTTCTGTTGATTCTTCTTCTATTCCATCTGTTCTATATTTTTTCCATGTATCATCTTGCTCCCCAAGTAAATACCAGTCCTCATATAACTCCTGCCAAGTGGTCTTCCCAGTTCGAACCTCTTGAATCAACTTTGGATGCCTTTTGACAAAAACTTTAAACTCTTGAATAGTAGGATGTAGGTTTTGTTTACCCACTTAATTCACCTCTTATTATTGCATTTGCCTACTATATCATATCTTTAAGAATAGAGAGAAGTTCGCCCAAATTTCGTTTTAGGCTGATTAAAACATTGTCCTAAAATCATTGCAGAATTTAATCATTAGTTGTTAAAATAATGTGAAGCAATTAAGTGAATGTAGGATGTGTGAAAAATGGATGATTTACTGTTAGAGAAACTGGCTCAATTTTACAAAAATGCGACAGAGGAAGAGAAAGAAACTTTAGAAAACATAGTAGATGGTGTTATTAGAAAACAAAAAAATAAGGAAAGTTCTTATTTGGGGGAATTGCTTGAAGCAAAGGGGAAATTTTATGATAACCAATTTGAAATCACCATTCCAAATACTCCAATCATACAGAATTCTCTTAATATTGTTCATGGTGGTATTACAGCTACATTAATTGATTCAGCTATGGGGTCTCTTGTATTTCAGTTTCTTCCTAAAGATCGAGCTGCAGTGACGTCAGAGTTAAAAATCAATTATCTTGCACCAGGAATTGGTTCTAGCTTAAAATGTGTCTCTTCATTAATACACCAAGGGTCAAGTATCATTGTTACAGAAGGAAAGGTTTATAGAGATGATGGAAAATTAATCGCACATGCCACAGGAAGTTTTTTTGTTATCAAACGAAGGAATTAAGGCGAGAAAGCTGTAGGAGGCTTATAAATGGTAACTGCAATCGTGATTCCTGTCATTATATTCATTTTTTACATAAGATCCAAAAGGGAATATAAGAAATACTATGACGCATGGATTGCCCTAGCAAATATAAAAGAAGACTCATCTATAACTGGAACAGTTTATCGCATATCAGAAGAAAAACAACGATTTTATTATAACCAATACGTCTTTGTAACTGATTTAAATATTACAACAAATCAAAAAAAATTAAAGTTAAAAAGAATCGTACCTATTACAAAGAACTTTATTCCTCCTACGATTCAAAAAGGAGAAGAACTTACTTTTTACGGGACATGGGAGAAGGACTACTTTAGATTCACGAACTACGAAAGAAAGAAATGACCCTTTAATCTTTGAGTCATTTCCTTTCTTATTACTTATTCCCATTTTTGTATAAAGTTTTGAGTATAGTATTTTTTATAAACACCAACGCCTAAATGTGTAAATTTTTCATTAAGTAAGGTTTCTCGATGTCCCTCACTATTCAACCACCCTTCAACTGCAGCAATTCCATCGACATACATCGCTGCAATATTTTCACCCGCTAATTGGTAAACAACCTCACCAGCAGCAAGTCGGTCAGCTAAACCCCCAAAGCTTGGTGAAGTATGGGAAAAATAATCATCATCTTTCATATCTTTACTATGTTTATAGGCAACATTAGATGTTTTTTCATCCCATATAACAGGATTCAGTCCATGTCTTTTTCTAATTACATTGGTAATGTCTAAAATTTGAGCAGCACTTCCCTTTTCAACATCTTCCCATTCTTTAGAACTTAATTCCTTTGCTGAAAGCAACTCCCCACGATAAATCAATTCATAGGGCCTTTGTTTTATAAGTGTAAGATTATCCATTATACGGATACTAGATAACTTGTTCGTAAATGTATCAAAGTATAACTGAACATAGGCTCCATTTAATTCCAAAAGAGGTCTCGCTGCCAATTCCGTGTCATTTAATTCAAATCGATATGAATTATTTTGTGCTGAAAAAGCAAGCTTATTATTAAACTCTATTTTACTTTTAAGTTCCTCCATGGTTTGACCAATATAAAACGGCTCAATATTCAAATCCTCACCAATTACATAGATGGTTACAACTAAATCATCCTCAATCCCAATTTGCAAGTATTTTTTATAATCTTCATTATAAATCCACCAGTCATAATCATATGAGGATCGATCCATTCTAATAGGCTCGCCTAAGATGGATACAATTTGCTCTTTTGTCATTCCAATAAATGATAGAACATCTTCCTTATTAACCATTGGTGGTTTTTGCACTTGTTCTATATCAATTGTGTTTTCTAATGTTAAATTAGCTTCTAGTTCAACAGATATACCATTTGAATCTGGATCAGCTTTATCCTCCTTTGGAAAAAAACTAGTAGAATAAATAAAAATGACAGATATTGTTAATAGAAAGATTACGATGATAGATTTTGTACGCAACGGTATACTCCTCCCTAATCAGCGTCTATATTTCTATCATTATATTAATGGTTACTAGTATTATTACTATTTCTATTAATTCAAATTTTTTTTAATAACGCAATAAAGACACCCGCAATAGGTGTCTTTATACATTAATGTAATTGTTCACTTTCTGAGATCTCAGTTAAAGCATATCCTGCACTTTCATCAGACTGTTCATTTACAGCTAAATCACCAAGAGAAACAATCCCAACAAGTTGTCCATTTTCAACAACAGGTAAGCGACGAATCTGATGTTCTGCCATTAAGTTAGAAGCTTCTTCTAAAGATGTATCAGGTGAAACTGTAATTAAATTTTCACTCATTACATTTGTCACTTGATTAGAACCTGCTCTTTTTTCCGCAATCCCTCTCACTACTAAATCTCTATCCGTTATCATTCCAATTAGCTTTCCCGTTTCATTTTCGACAATCGGTATTGCTCCAACGTCAAGGTCCTTCATCTTTACTGCAACCTCATAAACATTATCAAGTGGGGTACACGTATCCACATTAGATGTCATTATTTCACGAACTGATTTCAAGCTAAAACCTCCTTCTTTGTTTATGGCTAAAATTGAGTATTTATATTACCACAATTTTAAAATAACGTTATTTACGCCAATTAATATATTTGACGTTATACTATATTATGTTCGTCATTACGGGAAAACTATTCATACATTGAATAGCTTAATTAAGCTAAGCTTTCATCAAAACATTGCAACTTACACATTTTCATACTATTATTAAACAGAAGATATTTAATGGTTATGTTTTCTAGGAGGGACTATGAAATGAAGTTTGAAAATACTGGAATAGAGAATCAAAGTGTTGACCTTTCAAGGTTAAATGATGTAATGGCTGATTTAGGTTTTGTCCTAGCAGGCCAATGGGATTACGAAAGAGTTACATATGACCGTAAGTTTGAAACTAAAGGCGAAGTATTCTATTTACGTGTACAAGGTTTTGCTGTTGAAGGTGAAGTTGAAGGAAAGCATGCAATGATCAAATTATTAACACCTCTATTAGGAAAGCATTATTATCCTCACGGTGTAGAATATGGTGAAGGTGAAAACTTTCCAAAGGCAATCGTTGATCAATGTAAACGAATTTTAACACAGGTTTCAGAACAAATTCATAAAATAAAATAAAATACTACAAAAAGAAGAAACAGACAACTGTTCCTTCTTTTTTATTATTTTTATGATATATGTCCTTTATATACTATAATCAAGATAAGTAAATTTGCTTAATTCATAATAATGTGCTCTACTATTATACGCACGTTTGAAACATGTATCCCAGTAATTTCTTTTATATCTTCACAAATGGACTTTTGAAGCTCATAACAAGTGTCTAATAAGTTTATTCCGAAATGTGCAACAACCCTTACTTCTATTTCGATATCTTCTGATGTATGCGAAATTGAAACACCTTTCTTGTAATAATTACTGGAGAATTTTAGGAATATCTCATCTTTAATGCCTACTTTTGTAATTTCAATTCCTTCACTCTCTTGCACACAAATAGAAGTAATGATACAAAGAACATCTTCTGTTATATATAGCGATCCATTATTAAGGCTTTGCTTTAACATAGTAAAACCTCCTAAGGTTTAGGATGGAACATATTGTATACTATGTATAATTTAAAAAATGGGCACATAAATTACAAAAATAAAAATATTTATTTGTTTTTAGTTGGTTTTATATATATTCTTTACTATAATTTAAAGTAAGCATACATATGGTTTTTTCACGAAAGGAGCACACAGCATTTGTCTCAATTATTCTCTAAAAGAATTGCACTCATTATTTTAGTTATTGGATTAATAGCCCTCATTGGTTACTTTATTCTTCCAATATCGTTACCCCTAATTATCGCATTCATTACAGCGTTATTTCTCGAACCAATTGTTAAATTACTTCAAAAAAAGGGTAACTTAAAACGAAATATATCCGTTCTGATTGTCTTTTTGACATTCTTATTACTTCTCACGCTGAGTGGATATTTTATTACGACTAAAATTATTGGTGAAGCAATAAAAATAATCGAAAATGCACCTATATATATAAATGAAATTAACAGAGTACTTCTTCAATTTGAAAGAAATCTATACTATCGAGCTCAAGATTTGCCACCTGAATTTGTTGAAGCCATTAGCAGACAAATTGAAGGTTTCTTAATTACTTTACAAACCTATATTATTTCTTATTTTAATATTGATAACTTACGGTCTTTGATCACAAACATCCCTAACTATTTAGTGAGTTTTCTTGTATATTTAATTGCATTATTTTTATTTATGATTGATATTCCAAACATGAGAGAAAGAGTCAACGCCCATTTAACTGAAAAAACAGCAGACAAAGTAAACTTCATGGTTTCTAGACTGTCTTATGTTGTGTTAGGGTTCATTAAGGCTCAATTTCTTGTTAGCTTACTCATTTTTATCACTTCACTTATTGGCTTGTTTATTATAGCGCCAGAAGTTGCACTTTTAATGGCATTTGTCATTTGGATTATTGATGTTATTCCTATCATTGGTTCCATCATTGTCATGCTTCCTTGGGCTTTATTTCATTTAATAACTGGTGATATTGTATTGGGTACTAAGCTTGCCATATTAGGAGCAGTATTACTTATTATTAGAAGGACAGTTGAGCCCAAAGTCATGGGAACTCATATTGGTTTATCGCCCCTATCTACACTAATTGCCATGTATCTGGGACTAAAACTGTTTGGAATACTTGGATTTATTATCGGACCAATGTTATTAATCGCATTTAATTCAGCAAGAGAAGCCGGAATTATTAAGCTCAATTTTAAAATATGAGCATTTAAAAAAGGAGGGTCGTCCCTCCTTTTTTTCTATTTAAATTTAGACTACATTGCATTCCTAAGTTCCCACATTAAAAATTTACCTTCTTTCTTTGTACATCTCATTCCTAATTTTTCAAATAGACGAATCGATTGTAAATTATTGTCGCTACACTCTGTGATTACCTGTTTAGTTTCTGTTTGAGTAATCATCCATTCTATTAATGCGTCTACTGCCTCATATGTAAGACTGTTATCCTTCAAGTCCTTTAGCATATTAAAGTTAATTGAAACAGCACCTTTTTTATCAGGTTTACCTTGTAAAAAAATATCCCCAATTATTTTTTTATCAGTATAATCAATAATCATCCATAATCCCCATCCGTATTCGGACTCATCATTTTCAAGATTTTCTATATAAATCGGAAGCATACTGGTTACGAAAGGAGAAGGCCAGCCTTTAGGAATGATAATGGGAGACCTTTTTTCAAGCTCGGCTCGATGAAAAACTAATGATTTAGCAATATCAAGTGAACATGGAACAATAAGTAAACGTTCAGTAATAATTTCAATCATCTTACACATCTCTCCCTTTCTTTAGACAAAAGATTTTAGAAAAGTAAGACGAAATTCCGTAAGTTAAGGTAAACGGAAAACAAATTGATCATTTATTACCTAAAAACGACTAATTTTTCCCATAAAAATAGTGTTATAGAATATTGTATTCCATAACACCTTATACATATTACTTAAAAGCCTAAGATTGCTTTTATAACAGATGTTGTTTCCCCACCACTGTATAATACATATAATAACAAATATACAAAAACACCGGTTGTAGCTGTAAAAAACCATATAATGCTTGTTATAGGACCTAACCTTTTATGTTTTACTAATTGGTTCTTATATCCACTCAAAAGAGTAATAATCCCAAATACAGCACCCGTTGTTGCTAAAATGATATGAAACACAAGAAAAAGGGTGTAATAAATTTTAATTTCCTCAGGACCGCCAAACTGAGTATTTCCAACAAAAATTGTTCTTGAAGCATAGATGATGAAGAATGCAATCGCAAAAATAGCAGCAATTGTCATCGTTCTCTTATGAGCTTCAATCTTTCTTTGTTTAATAAGATACCAACCAATGGCGACACTAATGGCACTTAATACGATAAAGGTTGTACTAATAGTTGGTAGTATCGGTAATGAATTTGTCATTATTTTATCCTCTCTTATTTAAAAACTTCTGTTTATTTTAGGCGAGTGTAAGTTGCTTTGTAAACTTCTCAATTAATTAGCCTGAGGGTTCATCAAATCAGAATCAATTTTATCTGCTTCCCTTTCTTTTCGTACCCATTGAAAAAAGATCATCCCTAATATTGTACCATATACAATTTCTTGAATGATTTTCATAATGACTCCCCCTAACTGCTGATCCTCTAGAAGGGGTAATGAATTAAATATTTCCGGTCCACCTAAATCCAATGTTGCTAACATACTTGAAGGAACACATAATTCAAGAGCTGTTAACCATGCAGTTGGATCTGAGAAAGTAGCATATAAAGGTGTATCTGCAAAAATAATCAGTGCGCATGCTGGTGTTAATAAAACTCCGTCAGCGAAAATATAACCAACTTTCTTAAGTCCGCTTAGGGTTTGCCATTCAGGAAGTGGATTTATAAGTGGCCACCACATCATGACAGATGCAATAAATAAAACTGACGTTGTCATTGCATGAAAAAACATATTCGTTTTCACTACATCAAATATTAAGGGGATATGATAGAAAGAAAACACTCCGTTAAAGACGATTAAAGCGAATAACGGAAACGTTAGTAGTTTAAAAACAGGTTTTACATAACGGTGATTAACAAATGATCGAAGCATCCAAAATGGCATCCCTAATATTAGTAAAGGAGGTACGACTAAGTATAGGACAGCCATCTGAGCCATATGTGCACTAAACATTAAATGACCAATTAAATCTACTGGACTGCCTTTAAATATATATATTAAGACCATACCTGATACAAAAAAACTGATCTGCCTATTTGTAGCCTTCTCTCCTAGAGCGTATTTCTCTCTAATTGGCCCTATCATAATAAAATACAATATTGTAATTGCTAGTAAGACAAGAAAAAAATAGGGACTCCATAATGCCCTAAAACCAAAAATTTCAATTGACATATCTATACCACCTTATGAATCTTTCATATTTAATATGTAACCTAATTATACCTTACGTAAACGACCACATTCAATCAACACGGAATGGTAATAGCTTCTAATGTCGAATATGTGAACGTTTTATGAACTTTAAAAAAAGAAAATCGGCTTAAGCCGATTTTCTTTTAATCATAACTATTTTACCACCAAATAATGGTTGTAAACGCAAGTATTGTAACAGCTGCAACAACTACTCCAGAGTATAAGAACAAGGCTGGAATTTCATGGCCTTTATGGCTCATATGCATGAAGTAGTAAAGCTGAAAAATCAGTTGTATTACCGCTAACAAAATGATAAACGGGATTGTAAACCAAGCTGAGTAATCATATGCAACTGCAAAAAACGCCACAAGTGTTAGAAATAAGGTCATTATAAATGTAATAACCTGATGTTTCATATCTTCTGCATTCTTTTTTCTACGATAAGCAATATCTACTTTAGGATTTGTTGAGTTTGAATGATTTGTCACCATAATTTACACCACCATTCCCATTAAGTATACGACCGTAAAGATAAAAATCCAGACAACATCGATAAAGTGCCAGTATAAACTTGCAATATAAAACTTAGGAGCATTATATAAATCAAGACCACGCTTTGAATTTCGAATCATTAATGTAACAATCCAAAATAATCCAAAGGTTACGTGCGCACCGTGAGTTCCAACTAATGTATAGAATGCTGATCCAAAGGCACTACTTGTAATTTTATGGTCATAATGATGTACATAATGATAGAACTCATAAATTTCGAGGAGCAAGAATGCTAAACCAAGTAATACTGTAACACCCAACCATATTTGCATTTTCTTAAAGTCAAAGTTCTTCATGTGATACATAGCATATACACTTGTTAATGAGCTTGTTAAAAGCAACATAGTTGCAACGAATACGATAGGTAATTCGAATAGTTCACTTGCTGGTGTACCACCATTCACTTGATCTCTTAAAGCCAAGTATGTTGCAAATAAAGAGGCAAATAAAACAGTCTCTCCACCTAAGAATAACCAAAAACCTAAAAATTTATTTTTCCCTTCGAGGGTTGCTCTTTCCGGTGATGCAGGAAATGTTTCTGCAGTCAATTTTTCTTCAACATGCATTATGCCTTAACCCCCTTGTCATCATCATCCATTAGTTCTTCCTTATGGATATGGTATCCATGATCATCAATGACTGAACGTAAGAACATTGAACCGAATGTTATAAGAAATCCAATAAAAATAACTGGTATTGCCCAAACTTTGTCATCAAACTGATAAATAAGTCCAATCGATGCAACAAATAGTCCTAAAGAAATTGTAAATGGAAGGAACGATCCATTCGGCATATGGATATCACCAAGCGGTTCTGCTGGAGTTAGTCCTTTTTTACCTGCCATTTTTTCTACCCAAAGTGCATCTAATCCACGTACAAGAGGAGTTTGCTTAAAGTTATACTCAGGAGCAGGTGAAGCAACCGCCCACTCTAAAGTACGTCCGTCTCCCCAAGCATCCGCTTCAGCTTTTGGTCCGTTAATAGACGTTTTTACGATATTAACCAATAGTACAAGTGTTGAAATGGCCATAAAGAAAGCCCCTACTGTACTAATCAAGTTTCCTAATTCAAATCCTTGACCAGGCAAGAATGTAAAGATACGACGTGGCATACCCATTAAGCCAAGGAAATGCTGGATAAAGAAAGTTAAATGGAATCCGATTAAGAATAACCAAAAAGTTACTTTACCTAAAGTTTCATCTAACATTCTACCAAACATTTTTGGCCACCAATACGTTACACCGGCTAAAAGACCAAATACTACCCCACCAACAATTACATAGTGGAAGTGAGCAACAACGAAGTAAGTATCATGGAATTGATAATCGGCAGCTGCCGCAGCAAGCATAACCCCTGTAACCCCACCCATTGTAAAAGATGGAATGAAAGCTACTGCATAAAGCATAGGTACAGTAAAACGAACTTGACCACCCCACATAGTAAGAAGCCAGTTAAATATTTTAATACCTGTTGGAACAGCAATTGCCATTGTTGCTACAGCGAAAATAGCATTTGCAATTGGTCCTAATCCAGTTGTAAACATATGGTGAGCCCATACCATGAATCCTAAAAACCCGATTAATACCGTAGCAAAGACCATTGAAGAGTATCCAAACAATCTTTTTCTTGAGAATGTTGCAAGAATTTCAGAGAAAACACCAAAGGCAGGTAATACTAGGATATAAACTTCTGGGTGTCCAAAGATCCAGAATAAATGCTCCCAAATAATCGTATTTCCACCCATCTGAGGCACAAAGAATCCAGTTCCAAATAATCGATCAAACATTAAAAGTGCAAGACCTACAGTTAAAGCAGGAAAAGCAAATAGGATTAATGCAGATGCCACAAACGTAGACCATGTGAATAAAGGCATACGCATGTAAGTCATACCTGGAGCTCTCATATTAATAATAGTAACTAGGAAGTTGATCCCCCCAATTAGGGTACCAATCCCGGAAATCTGTAGTCCTAAAGCATAAAAATCAATTCCATGCCCTGGTGATTCTAAGGAGAGTGATGCGTATGATGTCCATCCAGCATCCGGTGCTCCACCTAAAAACCAACTAAGGTTAAGGAAGATTCCACCAAAAAAGAACAACCAAAAACCAAGTGAATT
Organism: Bacillaceae bacterium; assembly: GCA_041640535.1. GTDB lineage: Bacteria > Bacillota > Bacilli > Bacillales > Bacillaceae_L > Litchfieldia. Next base: position 13,542 of record JBEQAC010000005.1, on the reverse strand, counting down.
CAGAAATGGGAATGCAACATCACGTGCCCCAATTTGAATTGGAACAACGGCATTCATTAAAGCAAACAATAACGGCATTGCTGCTAAGAAAATCATTGTCGTTCCATGCATTGTCATGATTTCATTATAAAATCCTGCGCTTATAAAGTTGTTGTCCGGAATCGCTAATTGAATTCGGATGAACATAGCTTCTAATCCACCGAGGATGAAAAAGAAGCCACCTGCTATAAGATAAAGGATCGCGATTTTTTTATGATCAACTGTTGTTAAGTAATCCCAAACAGTTGCGCCAAATCCTTTTTTCTGTGTTAACGTACTCACAGTTTAACCTCCCTCTTTATCAAGATTACATTAATTTTGAACTTTCAGATTCATTAAGTATTCAGCAAGAGCGTCGAGCTCTTCTTCAGTCATGTTCTCATGATCATAAGTACCTGTCATTTTATTTCCAGGCTTATGTTGTTCTGGATCTTTGATCCATTTTTTTAAGTTCTCTTCTGTAAACTCAAAACGACCTGCGATACTAGAACGTTCACCAAAATTAGCTAAGTTTGGTGCTGTTGGTCTGTCTTCTCCAGTATCAATGGCGTGACAGGCAATACAATTGTATTGGTTGAACACTTGCTCACCTTGAGCTGCAAGGTCACTTGTAGGTACAAATGGTTCTGCATTTTGCATATCAGAAATCCATTGATCAAACTCTTCTTTTGGTAAAGGCTTTACTTTGAAATCCATTAGAGCATGAGAAGGTCCACATAATTCGGCACATTTTCCATAGAACAAGCCACCAGCATTTTCAGTTGCTTGTTGATCAAATTCTAACCAGAATTTGTTTACATTCTCTGTGTTTGTATCCATTTTCCCACCTACAGCAGGAATCCAAAACGAATGTTTTACATCTGACGCTAACAAATTAAAATAAACTCTTTCTCCTGTTGGAACAATGAGCTCTTGTGCAGTAATAACACCATGATCAGGATATTCAAATTCCCACCAATATAAATTGGCAGTTACATTGATAACAAGAGCATTTTCATCTCTTGTCTCCTCTTCCATCGGAGTGACATCTGCAAGTTTAAAAGTTGCAGAAACTGTAGGAACAGCCAAAATAATAAGTAATAGGATTGGAATAATAGTCCAGATCATTTCAAGTTTGTGACTGCCTTCTACTTGCTTAGGAATCGTGTTTTCATCTCCAGCTTTACGACGGAAGCGTACAACGACATAAACAAATAGAATTGTTACAACAATAATTACAAGAACCATAATTGAAGTACTCAAAAGCATAAGTGAGTACTGCATATCGGCCACTTCACCAGCCGGTTGAAGTGTAGATACAAATGGTTTACCGCAACCTGCTAACAGTAGCGCCATTAATCCAAATAGTGAAAAAAAGCGCATATTTGGTAGCCATTTTTTCATAGCTTAATCAAACCCCTCTTTCAATGTTATTTAATGAATTGACTTGCTAAGGTAAACATTATGATTTGAATAAAATCACTTCGATCATAATTGAACTTTTAGCAGAGCCATTGAAATATATCTTCTAAATTGAACTGAATGAATATTTTGAACTAAACTCATTATCGTAATCCAAAAAACACAAGTAAAAAGTTTTCTAGTATGTAGGTGTGTGATATTAAAAATTTCACACACACGAGTTAAGTTGAATGTAATCAATTTTCAGTTTGGCCAAATTTAAAAGATATAAATTCCTTCTATATTATTTTCTTAAAGAAAGAATTCCTGAAATCATATAAATCTCTAGAAATTAAATAGCTGTTACAATGACCATAGCTACAAACAGAATGGTCAAATAATTAAGAGAGTATACAAACATATATTTTGCCCACTTAATATCATCTTTCATTTTAAATCCTAATACACCAATGACTAACCAACCTATGTTTAAGAAAGTAGCTAACATCATAAATGGTGTCCCAAGTGAAAACAGATAAAATGGTAATGGAAGTAGACAAGCAACCCACACGACCATTTGACGTTTTGTTATTTCAAACCCATGAACCACTGGAAGCATTGGAATGCCAGCTCTTCTGTACTCTTCACAACGTTTCATCGCAATTGCTAGAAAGTGCGGAGGTTGCCAGATGAACATAATTAAAAACAACACCCAAGCAACTGTGTGTAAACCTGGATCAATAGCAGCCCAACCAATTAACGGTGGTACAGCTCCTGAAATACTCCCTATGACAGTATTGATCGTATATTTACGTTTTGACCACATCGTATATAAGAAAACATATGTGATAAAACCAACAAGTCCTATAATTGTCGCTGTAACTGTCGTTAGCAATAGAAAAACAGTACCAATTAACGTAAAAACAACACCCAATAAAAGTACATATTTCGGTATCACACGGCCAGTTACGGTAGGTCGATTCTTTGTTCGTTCCATTAAATGATCAATGTCTCGATCAACATAATTATTAATCGCACATGCACCAGCAATGATTAATGATGAACCTATCAACGTGTAAATCAAAATATGAATATTCGCTAACAACCCTTGCCCCGTAAAATATAAAGCAAGCCATATCCCCGTAAATGTCGTAATAAAATTAGAATTTACGATTCCTATTTTAATTAATGCCAAGAAGTCTTTCATAAATGAAGCTTCGACCATTGGCCTATTCTCTTGAATATGAGGAGCTGCCTCTGGCAATGCTCTCGTATTAGCCAATTTAAATTCCTCCTTCTCTAGTGCACAATACGTTCCATTTTAACACTATAAACAGAAGTATTTCTATTATTAAATTTGATTTATTCTTATTGACATTGTGGAAATACCAATTCCGTATAACTATAACAAAATAAACATAATTATAAAAACGTTTACTATAAAATAACTTTGACACTATTTAAACAGTATAAACTCTTTATGAAAGTTTACAATAAATTATACTGAAAAACTCCTACTTGTATATTAAAGCACACTTCCACTAAAAATTGTGAACAAATTTTGAATAAAATTTGACTATTTTGTGACTCATTAATTCAATTAATGCTATATAAACTATTATACACGGTTACGTAAAAAAACATATCCCCTAATAAATGTTCAAGAGATATTTTCTAGTGATTTTTCACTATAAACACTATATAAATAGTGTAAAACTCCACATGGAGTTCGGGACTTTTTTTAGCGCAAATGTAGTCTGATTACTCCACTTTAATCTCTCTACAATATTTTGTGCTTTATTACAATAATAATATAATTTCTTATTTACCAAGATTTAAATTAAGCTCTTATTAATCTAATACCAATACAATTGTTGATAAATTATTATTCTTTGATATTTTATAGAATTTATTATATTATTGTATTCGTATGTGTCTTTCATACTTTTGCTATTATAACTCTTTTTTTACTAGTTATAAATCTTTTACTTTAATTTTGCTTGAAGAAGGTGATGTGTTGCAGCGATTTCTAAAGTGGTTTGCAGTATTAACAACAATCGGAATGTTATTCGTTCTTTTAGGTGGAGCATTAGTGACCAAAACAGAATCTGGTGCTGGTTGTGGAGATTCTTGGCCACTATGTCACGGAGAGCTTGTTCCAACCAATATTACTCCAGAACTAATTATTGAGCTAAGTCACAGAGTGGTTTCGGGACTAGTTGGTATTATGGTTTTAGTATTATCTGTTTGGGCTTATAAATCTGTTGGTCATATTCGAGAAGTGAAGTTTTTATCAATTGTTTCGTTTGCTTTTCTCGTTTTACAGGGATTAATTGGCGCTGCAGCTGTTGTTTGGGGACAATCTCCTGCTGTATTAGCTTTACATTTTGGAATTTCCCTAATTTCATTTGCATCGGTATTTTTACTTACTCTCCTTATTTTTGAAATTGACCAAAAATTTAATGCCAATTCAATTATATTAGAAAAAAAAATGCTATTCCATATTTATGGAATAACAATCTATAGTTATTTAGTAGTATACACAGGAGCATTGGTTCGACATAAACGAGCAAGTCTAGCATGTCCGGATTGGCCGATTTGTAACTTCAACCAAATCGGGTTACCTACAACATCCTATGAGTGGATTCAAATGGGGCACAGGTTTGCTGCCGGACTGATATTTATCTGGATCCTTATTGCGACGTATCATGCGGTAAAGCATTACAAAGGGCAACCAATCATTCTATGGGGCTGGATTATTTCCTCGATTTTGGTAACTCTTCAAGTAATCTCTGGAGCAATTATTGTATTCACCAATCTAAATCTATTTGTTTCACTTGCACATGCATTATTTATCTCATGTTTGTTTGGTGTCCTAAGCTACCTTATCTTGGTTGCATCCAGAAGTCGAAGTCATAAAATTTCTCCCGAAGCTTTTCAAAAGGCTAAAAGACTACCCGGAAAGTCGTCTAATGTATAAAAAACAAAACATATACTCAAAAAAGAAGACCTTAAGAAAGTAAAAATTCTTAATAAGTCTTCTTTTTTTCATCAAACAAAAAACTCAAACTATTCCTATCGTCTGATAGTGACAGTCTGAGCTTATCATTTTTATTTTTTTGTAGAAGCATCATGCAGAGCAGATAGCTCCTGTTCCAGTGCATCTAGAAGCTCTTTTCCTTCAAAAGGCTCAATTAAACCTAACCTAACTGCAAAATCAATTTCTCTAGATAACCCAAACATTTGAGTATCTAACACTTCTTCATATAAAGGACATTGAGGCATTGTTAGATTATCCATTTGAACCTTTATCAATTTTAATATTTTATCAGCATCAGCTTTTAGTATAGCATAGGCCTTTTCACGATGATCTATAGCAATCTCAGACGCCAAGTTAAAACCCCTCCGTTCACGAGCGATTACCTTATCTTATCTATAAATATTAACGCTAATATAGTAAAAAAGCAAGGAAAATCAATCTAAATATGTTCAATATCTACTAAGTATATTGTTGATAAAACATTTAATTATACTTATACTTAACTCGAAAGGTGGTTTCTATGGATTCGATACTATTAATAAAAGGTAATGTGAAATATACAATTACATTAGATCCTGGTGTATGGATTTTCGATGATCGTCGAGTGGATTTAACTACATACTTTAACACTGAGAGAAAAATTAAAGAGAATTTAGAAGAGTATACAAAATCAATTTCAAAGCACTGGGATAGAGAAATACGTGAAGGAGCTATCTACCCTCCTACTAAAAAATCCGAAAAAACTTTTTTAAAGGAACAAATACTTACAGGAACTTTTGGTATTCCACTCAGGGATTTTCTTACTAATTCTTCTCCTGCGGAAGATGCGAAATTCTTAACAGTTGTTTCAGAAGAAGATGAAATTACACTTCCTATAGAAAAGGCGTATGATTCAATATTGGGATTCTCATTGGAAGGTAAACCACTTAGAGAGGATGGTCCTGTACATTTTTATTTCGGAGACGCCTCTAATCAGCATAATCCAATTAAACGCGTAAAAGGCTTTATTGTTGTTTAATCACTACCCCTCTCTTGAGGGGCAAATAATTAAGCATTAAAGATATGCTATATTATAGCCCCTCTAAAGATCTTATAATAAATCTGCCGCTAGCTGTGCTAAACCTGATCTTTCTCCCTTAATTAATCGAATATGTCCCGCAATTTTTTGCTCTTTAAACTTCTCGACTACATAAGTTAATCCATTATTATATTCGTCCAAATAGGGATGATCAATTTGTTCTGGATCCCCCATTAACACAATTTTACTCTTCTCTCCAACCCTTGTTAAAATCGTCTTCACTTCATGTTTCGTTAAATTTTGAGCTTCATCAATAATAATAAATTGTTCTGGAATACTTCTTCCACGTATATATGTTAAAGCTTCAACCTCAATTGAACCCATTCCAGCTAAAATCGCATCTAATTCTCCCGGTTTCTTCGTGTTAAATAGATATTCCAAATTGTCAAAAATCGGTTGCATCCAAGGACGGAGTTTTTCTTCTTTTTCCCCTGGTAAAAAACCAAGGTCTTTGCCAACCGGTACAATTGGTCTTGCTACCAAAAGTTTTTTATATTCACCTAAATCTTCTGTTTGCATTAATCCAGCTGCTAGAGCAAGCAATGTCTTCCCTGTTCCGGCTTTACCAATTAATGTTACTAAGGGTATATCCCGCCTTAACAATAATTCAAAAGCCATAGTTTGTTGAGCATTCCTTGATCTTATTCCCCATATGTGTTCATGGTTAAAAATTAATTTTTTTACTTTTTTAGCTGTACTATCCACTATTCCAATAGCAGACGCTGACCCTCCAAGGGCATCCTTCATGACAATAAATTGATTTGGATAAAACGGATGATTTGCAAGCTCGGTTAAATTTAACTCTCCTTTTTCATAAAACCGATTTAATAAATCGCTATTTATATATAGATCAATTAACCCCGTATAAATATGATCAATCTCAACTACACGGTCGCTTAAAAAATCCTCTGCTTGTAATCCAAGGGCATCTGCTTTTACTCGGACGAGAGCATCTTTACTTACTAATATAACTGGCCTACCATTTTCTCTTGATTGTTCTTCAAGAGATAAGTTTTTCGCAACCGCCAATATACGGTTATCATTTGTCTTCTCTACAAAAATTTCCTGTAATTGATGAAAGGAACGATGATTTAATTCTATTCGAAGTACTCCCCCATTTTCTAATGGAATTTTTTCATGAAGCTTGCCAGATTGTCTCAAGTTATCAATTAACTTAGAAACTTGTCTTGCATTTCTCCCTATCTCATCCATATACCTCTTTTTTGAATCCACTTCTTCTAGTACCACTGCTGGAATTACTACTTCGTTATCCTCGAAAGTAAAAATTGATCTTGGATCTTGCAATAATACATTCGTGTCCAATACATAAACTTTACTCAAACTTTCTCCCCCTACTCGGTCATTTTTTTCTGTGTTAAGGAGTGAAAAAGAAATCATCCATCCTTTATTTGCTATATATATATTCATTTAAACTTATTTTGACTTTCCTAATAGGACGGACTATTGATAAAAATATATGTAAACATGAATAAAGATAGAAGAATAATTAAACAATAAAAAAGAAAAAACTACCGTCAGGTAATTAAATCATTGTAACAAATGTGCATTTGATTTTATAAAAAGCTAACTAGGAGGGAGACTGTGAAGAAAATACCTATTCTTTTATTTACGGTCATCATACTTTTGATTTCAGGCTGTGGATTCAATCAAAATCAGGCAGCTGATAAGGATAACGATGATCGAATACAAGTTAAAAATACGACCAACAATCAAATAGACCGAAAATCCGGACAAGAAATCGCAAGGCATCTCGTCGATTTAGCTGCAAGCATTCCAGAAGTAAATGATGCTACTGCTGTAGTCCTTGGACAATTCGCTGTAGTAGGTATTGATGTAAACTCAAAACTAGATCGAAATAGAGTTGAGTCCATTAAATATTCAGTTGCAGAGAGTCTTAAACATGATCCATATGGAGCTAATGCAGTTGTTATAGCAGATCCTGATACTGTAGAAAGAGTAAGGCAAATGGGTAATGAAATTGGTGAAGGAAGACCGATAGTTGGTATTTTAGACGAACTAGCTCAAATTGTCGGAAGATTAGTCCCAGATATTCCAAGTGATATTATTGACAACCAAAATGTTGACTCAACTGAAACAAATAACAATCAACTTAATAAGTCCGAAGAAAAGGACCTCGAGGGTAAACAACAGGAACAATCACAACATCATAAAAATGATTAAAAAAAAATGTGCCATTCTCGGCACATTTTTTTATTTTGAAAAAACCTTGTTATACTATCTTGTGCTTTTAGAACTGAAAGTGTACGATGATTCTATAAAGTAACTTACAGATAGTTACAAGAAGACATTAATATTGAGGGGCTTATGTATGAGAGTAAAGTGTGTAATCTGCGATAAAATTGAGACCATAGATGATGAAACGAGCATCGCAAAAAGACTAAGAAACCGTCCGATCCATACCTACATGTGTAATGAGTGTAACGAAAGGATTGAGATTAGAACAAAACAACGAAAAGAAACAGGAAATTTTAAACTTTACAGAAAAAAACAAACGGAAGAAGATTGGTAATCTAAAATAAACTAAGCCTAACAGGCTTAGTTTATTTTAGTGGGTAATTTTTATATTTTTCAGGTTCTTGTGCAATTTGATTATATATTACATCAATTAATTCAATTGGAAACCTTGTTTTTTTCACTTCATCATTACATGTATAAGTTACATAATACATCAATTCATCTTTAGTAATCGAAATATTACTAACTCCATGTTCTAACTTTAAAATCTGATCAAACATTTCATACGTTTCTCTTGCTGCGTTGTCATCTGGCCTTGCATCCGCAACAATTTTAATCGTAAGCCAATTATATAAAGCATCTTGCAAAGAATTCAATTGTAACACCCCTAATTAACTGGAGGAATATTTTGTTTCTTTGACTGATATAACCGGATTTTATAAATAATTAGGATTAACGCAGCGACAACAAGTCCCTCGGTTACTGGAAGGAAGATTGCCAAAAATGTTAAAACTGTACACCCGAATCCTAAAAATAGATAAATAAGAACTGACTTTAGGATAGGTAATCGTTGTGCAAACCCTAATTTATATACAAGAACTGATAAGCCAAATATCGTCAAATAAAGTATCCACATTCCGACAGTAGGATTTTGTTCAACCTGATATAAACTAGCAAAAAAGGATAAACGGTCACTAATTTCCAACCTTGTCCCCTCCTTTTTATTTCTCTTTTTAACTTACCAAAAAGGAACTCGTCTAACAAGTAATTTAAGGAAATATAACATTTCCATAAAAAACAAGGAGAGAATCTCTCTCTCCTAAAATTTAACTTCTTATGAGTTCGCTTCTGCTAACTTCTTTTTCTTAGCCACTTTTTCACGTTCATTTTTATCAAGAACTTTTTTACGTAAACGAATCGATTCAGGCGTGATTTCACAATACTCATCTTCATTTAAATATTCTAAAGATTGCTCTAGGGACATTAGGCGAGGCTTTTTCATACTAACTGTTTGATCTTTATTTGCAGAACGAATATTTGTCGCTTGTTTCATTTTACAAACATTGACTACAAGATCATTTTCACGGTTATGTTCCCCTACAATCATTCCTTCGTATACATCAACACCTGGTTCAATAAAAATGACACCACGATCTTCAATCCCCATAATACCATATGAAGATGCTTTTCCATTTTCCATTGATACTAAGACACCCTGTCTTCTTCCGCCAACTTGGCCAGGTTGCATTGGTTGATAACTATCAAATGAATGGTTAATGATTCCATATCCTCTTGTTAATGATAAGAATTCTGTACTATATCCGATTAATCCTCTAGCAGGGACCATAAAGATTAGACGAACTTGGCCAGTTCCATTATTTATCATATCAAGCATTTCACCTTTACGAGCACCAATGGACTCCATGATTGCACCTGTATGTTCTTCAGGAACGTCAATTTGAACTCGCTCAACAGGTTCACAACGTACTCCATCAATTTCTTTCACAATTACTTCTGGTTTCGATACTTGGAGTTCATAGCCTTCTCGTCTCATGTTTTCAATCAGAATCGATAAATGTAGCTCCCCACGGCCAGAAACAACCCACGCATCAGGTGAATCCGTATTATCTACCCTTAAACTTACATCAGTTTGAAGTTGCGCTCTTAAACGTTCCTCAATTTTACGTGCTGTAACGAATTTCCCTTCACGTCCAGCAAACGGGCTGTTATTTACCAAAAATGTCATTTGAAGAGTTGGTTCATCTATTCTTAATACAGGCAGTGCATCTTGGTGGTCTACAGGACAAACTGTTTCACCGACATTAATGTCTTCCATCCCAGATACTGCAACAAGATCTCCTGAAACAGCTTCTTGAATTTCAACTCTCTTTAAACCAATAAAGCCGAAGAGTTTTGTTACCCTAAACTGCTTAACTGTCCCATCAAGTTTCATTAATGCGACTTGTTGACCTACTTTCATGGTCCCACGGAATACACGTCCGATTCCGATTCTTCCAACATAATCATTATAGTCTAATAAAGCAACCTGGAATTGAAGAGGTTCTTCACGATTATCAATTGGAGCTGGAATATTTTCAATAATTGCATCAAATAATGCTTCCATATTTTCATCTTGTTTTTCTGGTGTTGTACTTGCCGTACCGTTAATTGCAGATGCAAAAACAACTGGGAAGTCTAACTGTTCTTCTGTTGCATCGAGTTCAATAAAAAGATCAATCACTTCATCAACGACTTCATCAGGACGTGCGAAGTCGCGGTCAATTTTATTCACAACAACGATTGGTGTTAAGTTTTGTTCTAATGCTTTCTTTAAAACAAATCGAGTTTGTGGCATTGTTCCTTCATATGCATCAACGACAAGGAGAACACCATCAACCATCTTCATAATCCGTTCAACTTCTCCACCGAAGTCAGCATGGCCTGGCGTATCCATAATATTAATTCGGGTACCCTTATAGTTAATCGCTGTGTTTTTTGCTAAAATTGTAATCCCACGCTCGCGCTCTATATCATTTGAGTCCATTGCACGTTCTTCAACTTGTTCATTGGTTCTAAATGTACCTGATTGGTGTAATAATTTATCTACTAATGTTGTTTTACCATGGTCTACGTGTGCAATAATCGCGATGTTTCTTATATCATTACGTATTTTCAAACGAGTCATCTCCTATATTCTGTTAGCAATTTTTACAATAACTAAAACATTATACCATAAAGATACTAGAAATGATGAAACTTATTTTGTAAAATATGAGGGGGAGGTTGATCACCTATGAAATCGTTAAATAAAATCATGCTTCTTTTTTCATTTGCAACAGTCTTTTTTATGATGTTAATCGGAATTGCCGTTGCCGAAAGAAGTATTTTAGGTATTATTGTTTCCATTATCGGTGTTATTTTAATCATGGGATTCGGTTTTGTCACTAAGAAAAAAATGCGTGAAAGAAGCAGTTAGTAGTGTGCTTCTTTCACGCATTAATCATTTACCTGAGCTTTTTGTATATAATTATTTATTATTTCTTGATGCAGGTCTGCTTTAGCAATAAGAATACTGTTTTCACCTAACAGGTTTAACGGCTTACCATCGAGTGTTGTCATGATCCCTCCAACTTCCTCAATTAACACAAGCCCTGCGGCAAAATCCCAAGGCGAGAGCCTTAAAGTTAGATAGGCATCTAATCTACCAGTAACAACATACGCAATTTCAATTGCTGCAGATCCATATGATCTTGTGCCTCTAACAGCCTTTACAAGAGGAGACAAAAGACGATGGTCAATTCTCCGGTTCTCAGTTACCCAGGTAGCATTTATGCCTACAATGGCCTCATTTAACTTTGTTTTGCTTAATGTAGGAATTGGTATATTGTTTATAAATGCACCCTCACCTTTCTTAGCATGATATAGTTCATCGTGTACGACATCATAAATATATCCTAATCTCCCCACCCCTTCTTCAAATATAGCAATTGAAATAGCAAAATTTCGTTGCTGATGAATAAAGTTCATGGTTCCATCTATAGGATCAATAATCCATACAACTCCATCTAATGAGGATAATTTATGACCATAACCTTCTTCCCCTAGAATTTTATGTGAAGGATACGTATTCATAATTTTTTCTATAAAAAATTGCTCAGTTTCTTTATCAATATTTGTTACCAAATCATCTGGGTTTGACTTGGATTGAATCGTTAAGGATAGTTGAAAAGAAGCTCGTATTTTCTCCCCTGCTTCTTTTATCCATTGTTTTACATATGTATTTATTTCATTCCATTGGGTCATGCTTTTCTCCTCACTTTAGCATTATTAACAATAGCTTATCTCAATAGAAACATGTAAATCAAGAAAGTTAATAAATGTTTTTTACATAGATTAAAAAGAAGTAAAAAACGAACCTTTAAAAGGCCCGTTTTTTCTTGTTTTAAGCATTTAAACGAATGAATTCTTGGCGTAACTTCTCAAGCTTCTGTTTACAATGTTTCTTTTTTTGGTCATCATTTTCTTTAATTGCATCGTAAAGGGTGGCTAATTCATAATCTAATTCTAAACGAAGCACAGCAAGTCGAGTTTCTCCTTCACTTCTTTTCAATGTGTTAATCATTTGTTTCATTTCTATGCACCCCTTTCTTTTATTTAGCAAATCAATCATAATTCTCACAAGTTTAAATTTTCAGTTATTTATTGTTAATATATCCTATGTCATTAAGGTAAACTATGCAACAAATATGTGCTTAAACCTAATACCGAGTTTAAGCGCAAATTAATGATGAAATAAGATTGAATTATGTTAGAATATGTTGATAATTTTTTTTCGGAGGTTACTTATGAAATTTACTGGGTTTAAAAATGAAGATTTCAATGTATTTAACATCGACGGTCTAGATGAGCGTATGGAGGCACTTAAATTAACAATAAGACCAAAACTAGAGGCACTAGGACAACATTTCGCACCTACACTTTCAACCTTAACAGGAGAAGAAATGTTTTTTCACGTTGCAAAACATGCACGGCGTACAATTAATCCTCCAAAAGATACGTGGGTTGCAATTGGAAATAGTAACAGAGGCTATAAAATGCTCCCGCACTTTCAAATTGGCCTTTGGGAAACTCATGTATTTATCTGGTTTGCCGTAATATACGAGTCTCCAATTAAGGAAGCCTTTGGGGAAAAATTAAAATTGGATATTAATTATATTGAAGAAATCATACCAGAGCATTTTGTTTGGTCGGGCGATCATACGAAACCTGGTGCAATTGAACATGAGAAGATGAATATTGGAGAACTAAGTGAAATGTTCGAACGAGTAATGGGTGTAAAAAAAGCTGAAATACTTTGTGGCCTTCATCTTGGAAAAGAAAAGGTTTTAAATATGAAGGCAGAAGATGTAATTAGTACAATCGATGATACATTCAGGAAACTACTTCCATTATATCAACTCGCACAACAAAGTTCAAAATAATTCATAAATAAGGACACATCCTTTTATTGATATAATTCAATTCTTGCTTAATTTCATTTTGAGGATGTGTCCCTTATTTATTAGCCTTTAATTATTGCTGATGTAACTGCATCCTTTGCCTTTTTAATGATTTGATACGTAGAATACCCACTACTTTCTTCAAATTCATTACATATTTTCTTTTCTTCGGATTTTGAGGGTACTATTTCTTTAAAGCGTCTATATGCTGACAGTAACCTCTGCTTTTCAATTCCTTTTTCATATGCCATTTCGACACACTGAAAAAAACGAATTACATCTACAGTTTCATTTGTATCCCATTCTAAATCTATTGGATATTGATAGTTCATTTTATTCACCTCATCTGTATAGTATCACTTCTTCAATAGCTTGAAAAATACCTGAAAAATATGTTTATTCAGCATTAAGATGTGAAAAGTTAAGAACAGGCAACATTTTTCTTTGCAAACTGATTGATAAATGCTATAATTCTTTTGTTTTATGTATAAAAACATTCTATCCTAACG
>JBEQAC010000004.1:0-48592 GCA_041640535.1 Bacillaceae bacterium | reverse complement strand
CAAGTGTCTTCGTTCCAAGGTTTAATTCATCGTGTATGTCTACCCAACTTGCGTTTGTATGAAGCTCCTCTTCTGGTAAATGGATTGGACCAGAACCGATATTTTCAAAGGTACTGAGTTTAATTTTTTTAAAGATGGTTGGCATTGCATTTACTGTGACATCACCATAATGAATGGTTGCCTTTTCCCGTCTTTGTTCCCGATCAATTTCTAATACTTTTAAATTTACGGCTAGATTGGCATCTGTAAAGTATTCAACATTGACTTCTCTAACAAACGCCTTTTTCTCTTCCCAATCTAATAGTTCAACTTGATATTGTACACCTTCATGGAGGTAAATTGCCTCATCATGTAGAAGTGTCATCGCACTAAATCGATCCATCTCCCCTATTACCTTATGGTTAGCCTTTTCTGTTTGATCGATAATAATGACATTCTCCTGTGAAGCAGAACGAAGACTTATGTTATGGGCTGGAAAAGCGTCACTCATCCAGTACCATTTTTCGCCTGATTGATGGAGGACTCGTTCTTCTGTTAAAAATTCGAGTATTTCTTCAATCTCTAAATCACCAAACGTATCGCCATTTTTAAAAGGGAGCTCATAAGCAGCACACTTGATATGATCGACAAGGATAATTAAGTTATTTGGGTTAATTCTAGCTGATTCAGGATTACGGTCAAAGAAATATTCTGGATGCCCTACAATATATTGATCAATCGGGGTCGAGCTAGCCACCATTAGTATAAGAGCTTCACCGTGTCGTCTTCCTGCTCGTCCTGCCTGTTGCCATGTACTTGACACGGACCCTGGATATCCGGTCATTACACACACTTGTAGTTGACCGATATCGACACCAAGTTCTAATGCATTGGTACTTACAACTCCTAATATTTCGCCATTACGAAGGCCTCGTTCAATTTCTCTTCGTTGTTTTGGTAAATACCCACCACGATACCCACGAATCGACTTCGGTCCTAATTCCCTCTTTACTAATTCCTGAATATGACTAAGAATGATTTCAACTCGAACACGACTTCGAGCAAAAACGATGGTTTGGATTTTGTTTTTCAAAAATTTCTTGGCAAACTCATTAACTTCTTTTGTCGCACTCTTTCTTATATTGAGAGGCTTATTTACAACCGGAGGGTTATAAAACACAAAATGCTTACGTCCTCTTGGTGCGCCATTATCATCGATCAATGTCATCTGTTTTCCAGTTAATTCCTGTGCCAATTCCTTGGGATTTGCGATGGTAGCAGACGTACAAACAAATATCGGATTACTACCATAAAACTGGCAAATCCTTCTTAGGCGACGAATGACATTTGCTACATGACTCCCAAATATACCACGGTAGGTATGAAGTTCATCTATAACAATGAATTTTAGATTTTCAAACAAGGATACCCATTTCGTATGATGAGGTAGAATAGCAGAATGAAGCATATCTGGATTCGTGATGACAATATGCCCTGCCTTTCTAACTACCTGGCGAATACTTGGCGCAGTATCTCCATCGTATGTATAACTTTTTATGTCGATGCCCATTTCATCAATAATTTCGTTTAACTCACTCTTTTGATCCTGTGCCAGTGCTTTTGTCGGAAAGAGGTATAATGCACGGTTATTACTATTTTCAGCAATTGATTGAAGAACCGGAAGGTTGTAGCATAGCGTTTTCCCGGATGCCGTTGGAGTAACTGCCACAATGTTTTCTTTTCTTTGAATAGCTTTATATGAAGCATATTGGTGGGTATATAGATTTCCAATTCCACGCTTTGCTAAAGCATCTTTGATTCTAGAGTCTACACCTTCAGGCATTGGTTTTAATTTTGCTTCTTGCGGCTCTATTTCGTGCCAATGAATAACATTTTCATTTTTTCGTAAATCGTCAATTAATTCATTTAATGTTTTTTTTCTAAACATACGCTCACCTCTATTACTTTCCATTTTAGCGAATGTTTGTTTGGATTTCTAGATAAAAGTAAAAGAGCCGCATATGTATTTTTTTCCTGCGACTCTTTCATATAATCTTAAACATAATTTAATCCGGCGGTATAAGGAAAAGGTATGGGAAAAGCACCTCCTGTTTCTTTTTGTAATTTTATAATCTCAGAATCTGATGGTTCAGCATCAAACAATAATGATAGAAACTCTTTAAGGTAAATCGTTTTAGACCGATTAAAAATCGTTACATCGATCGTATCAGCACCTGTTGGTCTAAATTGTATTGAATCGTTTTTAATATACGGCTGAAGTTGATGCAATAAACGTTCTGCATTGACGATATATACTGTCCCCTGATTTTTTTCTTTTGAATAAAAATTCCCTTTTAACTCCCCTACTAATTCGTCTTCGTGCCAAGGAATATGAATCTCTATTTCTTCCAATTTGTAAGCTTCCATTGCATTGGATAACAATTTCACAATCTCATTCGGATGACCAGCCCACTCAATCGCCTTTGCCTTTTGTTGTGTGCTGTCCTTATCAGGAATACCAATCACTACAAAACTAGTAATTATGTCATCTTTTTTTAGTATGATTGTTTTATGTGAAAGATTAAAACAGCTTGCATATGCTTCAGCATGAATCAACGTTTGTAAATCTATAATACTCTGTTCATAGCATACTAATCGTTGTTGGCCAATATTGTTTATTTGAAATAAGTCCTCTGCTCTCATCTCTCTTATCTCATTTTCATTAACCTCCTGTACTCTATTACGGAGATTAAAGCGTGTTACACTACCATAATGACAACAATTCACACGAGTATATAAGGAACGATCTCCAGAAACTAATAACAGGGAGGCTTCAGAAGCGTCTATAAACTGAAAAACTCTCTCTAATAATTGACTTGCAATCCCTTTTTTTCGATGTTCTTCAGCTGTGCAAACAGAACCTAATGAATAAACACGAAGTTTTGCCTCTCCAATTCTAATAACGGATGGTACTAAGCCCATAAATGATACTAACTCCCCTTCATAAAACGCACCAAATGATTGGCTAATCATATAAGGAGAAAAAATAGAGGGAAATGCGTCACCCATTGATTTTTGATTAGCGTTTCGAAAGGTTTTATCTGAAAGATTAATTGCAGCTTGATATTCATGAGCATGAAGTTGGCGTAGTTCGATCATATATTTAAAAACCCCCTCAATTAAATAACTAATATCCATTGTAAGCGATTACATATATATATTATCAGAATTTACCTTTTCTCTCAATTATTATTAAATTCTGTTCTTGATAATTTGTATAATTCTGTGTCACAATCAAGAAGGGATACAAAAATTACTCAGGTGAAGAATACATATAGCAATACTACAGTATAGAGAAGAATCATCTCTATTTATCTTTCGTCACCCATGTACCCGATTACATATTAGGAGGAGCAAGTCATGAGGACAATGAAACTTGGAACAAGCACGTTAGAGGTACCTGTTATTGCAGTAGGTTGTATGCGAATTAATTCATTGGACAAGCCTGAGGCTGAGCGTTTTGTTCAAACAGCACTTGAACAAGGTGCGAATTTCTTTGATCATGCGGATATTTATGGCGGTGGATCTTGTGAGGAAATTTTCGCCGATGCCATCCATATGAACGATGATGTCCGTGAAAAGATAATTCTTCAATCAAAGTGTGGCATACGAAAAGGAATGTTCGACTTTTCAAAAGAACATATAGTAGAGTCGGTTGATGGTATCTTAAAGCGATTAAAAACTGATTATATAGATGTTCTACTTTTACACCGCCCAGATACTTTAGTAGAACCTGAAGAGGTAGCAGAGGCTTTCGATACTCTTGAACGTTCAGGAAAAGTACGTCATTTCGGCGTTTCAAATCAGAACCCAATGCAGATTGAGTTACTAAAGAAATATGTAAAGCAACCAATTGTCGCAAACCAATTACAATTAAGCATTACCAACACGACCATGATTTCAAGTGGGTTTAATGTAAATATGGAAAATGAAGCAGCCGTGAATCGTGACGGCGGAATCTTAGATTATAGTAGACTACATGATATTACGATTCAGCCATGGTCTCCTTTCCAATATGGATTCTTTGAAGGTGTATTCCTTGGAAACGAAAAGTTCCCTGAATTAAACCAAGCTATTGATGAAATCGCTAACAAATATGAAGTTAGCAACACAACCATTGCGATTGCATGGCTTTTACGTCATCCTGCAAAAATGCAGCCAGTTATAGGTACGATGAATGAAGATCGTTTAAGAGATTGTTGTAAGGCAAGTCATGTCCATCTAACACGTGAAGAATGGTATGCCATCTACCGCGCTGCAGGTAATGTGCTACCTTAATCGCATACACAACCTTTTATAAAATATAGGAATGGCAATCCAATAATTAGGATTGCCATTCCTTTTTATAGATTTAATGTTGATTTAAGGTAATGGTACACCCCGTCTTCATCACATGAATATTCTGTTATGTCGTCGACAATTTCTTTAATCCGATCTGGTGCATTTTTCATAGCTACAGAAAACGTTACAAGCTGAAACATCGGTAAATCATTATCACTATCACCAATCGCCATAATATCACTCTCAGATAAATTAAAATGCTTTAACATTTGTATTATTCCAGTTGCTTTATTCACATTTGCAACCATCACTTCAACATTATGATTTGAAGAGATTGAGGTAGTAAAGTCTATTTCTTGTTTTAGTTCCTCAAGCTCATTTTTCCATTGATTAATATGATCTTTGGTTCTAGCAAAGAAGTAGAATTTAGAAAATTTATCTCCTTCTATTTTATCCTTCCACTCAATTTCTTCTTTAACAGCTTGCTTACGTGAAAGCCACTCATTAATTCCAACAGTGTCTGGTTTTGGATCTCTAATTTCATTTAAGACATATTGTTTATCTTGTTTTAATGTTACTCGTGCTGATCCGTATGGGAAAAGCTCATAATAGACTTTGTTTCTTCTTGCCTTATCAATTATAGTATTAACCAATTCTAATGAAAGTGAATGTTCAAACACTACTTCTTTCCCAACATAACCGGCCATTCCATTGGAAGTAATAAACCCATCCACTTGAAAGCCAGGTGGAACAACACCCTCAATTTCATCAAAAGCTCTTCCTGTCGCAACAAAAACAAATATCCCTTTGCTTCGTATCTCATCAATGATTTCTTTCGTATGTATACTTACATTATTTTGATGATTTAGTATTGTCCCATCCATGTCTAAGAAAATTGCCTTAGGTTCAAATTTCATGATAAATCCCCCACAACTAAAAAATTGTTTATTTGGTAAGTATACATCTAACTATTTTCACCCTCAATAAATTTACACAATATTAACCTATTGCAAACATGACTAAAGACACCATTTTGGTGTCTTTAGTCATGTTATAAAATATTTCTTACACTCATAAAATAGATATATAACTAATCTTTCCAAAGGGGTAGAATAATGCCTATGAGAGCTAAGGTGATTACCGTGTCAAAAAACCTTTCAGTAGATGAATTAATCCATTTTATACAAACAACCAATAAATTCAGCTGTGAAATTCATTTAAAAAGTGATCATTTTAAAATTGATGCGAAGAGTTTAATGGGTGTCATCACAGTTGTTCGAAAGGGGTGTGAAATGATCCTACTTACAAAAGGAGAGGATGAAGAAATTGCACTAAAGGAAGTTTCAAGTCTCCTCTAGCTATTCTTATCCTCTTTGTATTTGATTTTACTAGTTTTTCGGTTCAAAAAACTCAATCCACTCTCCATCAGGACCATGGAAGAATAAGTATTTTGCTCCGTTAGGTAAGGTTGTAATTTCTTCCGATTGGAGAGCTATATCTAGTTTCTTTAATCGTTTTTTCTCTTCTTCTATTCCTTTAACAGTAAAAGCGACATGATGAACTTTCCCCTCAACTGGCAGCTGATCATTATAACCTTCAATTAATTCTACAATTATTTCACCATTTAGCCCTAAAAATCCAAGCTTTAACTCACCATTTGTATGAATCATTTCATCAATTAGATCAAGACCGACAACTTCTTGATAAAAGCCCTTGGATTTCTCAATGTCCTTTACCATAATTCCAACATGTTCAAATTTGATTACACTCACTATAGTCACACCTCATTTTATTATGAATAATTCTTTTATTATAATCGAAACCTCTTTATGTTTAGTAGTTTTTTGCATAGTAAAAATTACTCGTGGAAGCTTAAAGAAAAAGGAGATGAGTAATATGATTAGAAAAGACGAAGTAGATAAACCAACCATCGCACCTGGGATGGATGATCAAGAAGAACTTGAACAAAACGCTACTCAAGAAGAAATGAATAAAGGTGAGTACACAGAAGTTACCACCCTTTCCTATGATGAAGTAGAACAAAGTTAAACACTAAAAGTCAGGTTAACCCCTGACTTTTAGTGTTTAACATACAGATTTACAATTTATTTTGAGTATGAACCTGTTCAAGCCAATTAACTTCCTCTTGAGTTAAGATAATGTTAGATCCCTCATTGCATGAATGTAATTCCTCATCGTTTTGAGCCCCGATAAGAGCGCATGTTGGAAATGGTTGATTAAGAACATATGCGAGAGCAATCTGGATGGTACTAACTCCCTTTTCTTTAGCTAATTTCTCTGCCCTACGTAATCTCTCCCAGTTATCATCACTATAGAAAACCCGGACAAGATCCGCATTGCTACGATCTTCAGGAGTAAAGCGGCCTGTAAAGAAACCTCTTGCCTGTGAAGACCAAGAAAGTAGTGGAAATTGATTTTCTTCATGCCACTTAAGGTCTGATTCATCCGCTGACACGCAACCAGCCCAGAAAGGTTCTTTTGCTTTAGCTAAGCTTAAATTCGGACTACTAAACGTGAATCCAACTAATCCATTTGCTTCGGCATACTCGTTCGCTTCTTGTAATCTTTTGACTGTCCAATTGGATCCACCAATGGCTTTAATTCTACCAGCTGCTATATGTACATTTAATGCATCTATGATTTCGCTTACAGGAACAGCAGGATCATCACGATGTAATGCATATAAATCAACATACTCAGTTTGGAGTCGTTCTAAGCTTTCAAAAAGGTCCTTTGTAATGGCTTCTGAATTTACTCTTGGACCGTTGTGATCGTGATGTGCTCCCTTTGTTAATATGACCACATCCTCACGATTATTGCGTTCTTTCATCCATTGACCAATCGCAACTTCACTTTCTCCACCACAATATACATGAGCAGTGTCAATTGTATTGCCACCAATTGCAAAGAATCGATCTAACACACTAGAAACTTTATCATAAACACTCGGTCTAAAATAGTCGGATCCTTGAATAAGAATACTAACTGGTTTATCTAACCCTGGAATCTTAATCGTTTTCATATAAAATCCTCCCTTATAAAATTTCGATACGGCGACGTTCTCTAGCTGATGTTAAACATGCATCTAGAACCTTCATATTCAAAACAGCATCCGTTGATGCAAAAGGAAGTGTTTCTCCATCTAGAATATTTCTCCCCATAGCATCAGCTTGCAACGCATATTGATTCAATCGAGGAACTTCAACCTCTCTATGGCCATCCTTTGTATATACATGGAAATTATCTTGCTCATTTTGATGAACGATAAATGCTGAAGGAACCTCAATCCTACCTTCTGTTCCCACAATTTCAATCTCATTTCTAAACGCAGCCCACATACCACAATCAAAGGTAAGTGCAATTCCACGATCAAATTCAAGAATTCCAGATGCCATCATATCGACATCATCATGTTCAGAAGAAAAGAAGGCATGAACGGTAGCTGCTTCTGGCTCTTGGTCTAAAATCATCCGAGCGGCACTAATTGGGTAAACCCCAACATCATATAAGGACCCACCGCCCCATTCTTTCTTGTAGCGAACATTTCCCATATCTTTTGCATTATTAAATGTAAATGTGCCGTGAATACCACGAACCTCTCCTATTTCTCCTGACTTTATAAGCTCTCTGATTGCGTTGTAACGTGGGTGATAACGATACATAAATGCTTCAGCAAAAACAACACCAGCTTTTTGGCAAGCATCAACCATTTCTTCCGCTTCCCTTGCATCCATAGCTAGCGGCTTTTCGCATAATACATGCTTACCCGCTTCTGCTGCTCGAATTGTCCATTCTTTATGTAAATGATTTGGTAGTGGAATGTAAACGGCATCAATTTCTGGATCTGCAAGTAATTCTTCATAACTTCCATACGCCTTTGGTATATTTAATTCTTCAGCGGTTATCTTAGCCTTATCCAGTCCACGACTTGCAATCGCGGCTACTTCCCCTGTTTCTGATTGCTGAATTCCAGGTATAACTGATCGTTTAGCAATGCCAGCACATCCAATAATACCCCATCGAACTTTCTTCATCCCAATCCTCTCCTCTTTTAATTAATACTATATTGTCATTATAATAACCTCATAATAAAATAGAAATAGAATCTTTTTGTCCTAATAATAAAAGAATATTGCCATGAAGAGAGTGATGTTTAATTGCTGAGACAATATTTATTACCAACATTGGTCAAGCCCGAATATATGATTCTTCCGGAATCAATAGGATGGTATTGGGATGAACCTGATCATGAAGTAGACCGAAAAGTTGGAACACACAATAATTTTAGTATTCACTTTATCCTTTCGGGTAGTGGATATGTTGAAATTGACGGAACTCCATTTTTATTAAAACGCGGAGATGCTTTTTTATATTTCCCGATGCAAGAGCAACGATATTATAGTAGCAAAAAAGACCCGTGGAATATTCGATGGGTCCATTTTTATGGAAGTGTTCTTAACCAGTTTCTTTCCGATAGGGGTTTTCATCAATCTTCTCTTTGGAACGTTCAAAATGTCACAGCACTAGAAGAAGCTCATGAACAACTACTTGTAGAAGCAGAGCAACATAGTTTTTTACATTTATCTCAATTGTCCACACTTACATACGCATTCCTAACGGAGTTTTTTACTCACGTTGCTACACGCACTTCAGACAAAAGACAGGAGTTAGATCATCGTATTCAAGCACTTCTGCCTATCATGCAAAGAGATGCTTGTGAACCATTTGAATTAGATTACTGGGCTGAACAAGCAGGTGTAAGTAGCTATTACTTTTGTCGTTTATTTAAGCGAGCTACACAAATGACTCCTATGGCATTTATCACATTATGTCGCCTTCAAATCAGCAAACAGTGGTTATTAGACAATAAACATATGACCATTAAAGAAATTGCGTTAAAAGCAGGCTATCCAAGTGTCAGTTATTTTAATAAACGATTTTCAGAGCAAGAGGGAATGACACCAACCGAATATCGTAAGTTTCATTTTTAATCAAAAACTTACACGTTAAGAAATATTTATACTTTTTAGATAAAAAAATAGGGAAGGAACGTTGCCCTTTTCCAAATTTTCACCCTTGTCCAATATTTGTTTTTACCACCATTCTAATAAAAAATACAACCAAAAGAAAAGAATGATGGTAATTGAGAGAGAAGAAAAGATGGTAATAAACATTTTAGGATAGGTAAATGTTTGAGCATTTATTGCTTTCCCTTTTTTAAAATAACCTAATGTTGCGATGATGATGGTGAGAATTCCAAGACCAACAGACGAATATCCTATCCACTTTGCAAAAACATCACTAATATTGAGATTTAGGGAATGAGAAGTAAAGTGAAGATTAAAAACGATGAAACCAATACCAATAAATGCAAGGGCAGTTCTAATCCAAGCCAAGTATGTCCTCTCATTGGCTAAGTGCTGTTGTATATAAGTTGAATCCACAGTTCTTTCAATTTCATTTTTGTCCATTTTATTACCTCTTTTTAAATGGCTGTTTTGTAAACTTTGTTGCTATTTAACTAAGGTAGGTTGTTTTGCACTCCAGGTGTGTGCTTTCCGCGGGGCAGGTGATGAGCCTCCTCGTGCCTGCGGGGTCTCATCCTTCCTGCAGATCCCGCAGGAGTCACACATATCCGTTCCAATCAAGTGAGCCCCATCTAATTCTAATTCGTTTTAAAAACAACAATCTTTTAGAAAACAGCTTTTTAAATAAAGACATTCATTTAAGCCCTCTATACCGAGCTGTCTTTAACTCTTTAATATACGGTTCAATATCTGGCATGTTTGCTTTTTTGGCTAATTCTATGGATAAATCAATATCATAAGGAACTCTAATAAATTGAATCGAAAAACTACTTGCCTCCCGATCATTATAACTACCTTCTAAAATAACATACGAAGATTGTGTTATTTCCAGAGGATTGCCAACACTTCCTACATTACATAGTGTTTTCCCTTCAAAGTTTTGAATATAAGCATTATGTATATCTCCATAACAAATAACATCTGGAGTTCTTTCACCTACTATATTTTCAGTCATGTTAGAGTTCTCAAATAAACTTAAACGCTGTTCAATGGAATCCCAAGGTTGAATTCTTTCATAGACACTTCGTGGTGAAGCATGAAACAGTCTAATGAACCTCCCGCTCATAAAAAACTCAGTAGAAAACGGTAATTCATCTAAATACTGCTTTTGATTGTTTGTTAATTGCGCTTGATGCCACTTTATCGTGGATAACTCATTGGGCTTAGTTATAAAATCATCCCAGTTTCCTTTAATGACATATTTACATTGTTCCCTAATTATATCTACTGCATGACTCGATTCTGGTCCCTTCCCCACTATATCCCCTAAGCAATATATGGTCTCAATATCTCTTTGGTTAATATCCTCCAGTACGGACTGTAATGCAGGAATATTCCCGTGAATATCTGAAATAATGGCTATTTTATCCAAAATCTATCATCCCCTTTTCCGATTATTTTTCTAATGGTTATCTTGAACTGAATTTAATTGAATTAACCGAATAGGTAGCATTTAATAATTTCACAAACCTTTTTTGAAACTTTGAATAACAACTTAAAGCTTTGGAAAGATAGTAACGAGGTGGTATAAGATGGAAAAAAAGATAAAGAAAGAAAAAATGAAATTAAGCTATGAATCTGATGATAAAATGGGTAGACAAGAGAAATTGAAAGAAACTAATTCAAAGCAAACAGAATTTTTTAATACAACACAGTCGAGTGAATAGGTTTTTCATAGATAGGACTATAGATGATAGTCCTATCTATGCTCAGCTTTAACCCTGAAAAAAGTTTGTATGAAGTCCTTTTACTCCAGGTTTTATTTTAAATACCCCTCCTGCAAATGGATATTCTTCAAGTTGTTTGTCACTCATTCCTATTCTCGCTGTTGTGATATATAATTCATCTAAATCTTTCCCTCCAAATGTACAGGAGGTTACATTTAAAGCTGGAATGGGGATAGACTGTATTTGTTTACCTGTATTTGGGTTCCATCTTGATATTTTCGCTCCGCCCCAGTGAGCAATCCAAAGCATCCCTTCTTCATCAATGGTCATTCCATCAGGTGACCCTTCATCCTCTGGAAAATGAATAATATCAGTAGAATTACTTATCTCGCCCACATCAATATTAAAATTAAATCGAACGACTTTTCTAGTTGGAGTATCAATATAATATAAAAATTCATTATCTAAACTCCACGCCATTCCGTTCGAGATCCCTACTTTATCTACTTTCTTTACTACCTTCATGTCCAAATCAAGACAGTAAAGAGCTCCCTGATCTTTGGGTTTAGATTTGTCCATCGTACCTGCCCAGAAACGCCCCCTACTATCACATTTTCCATCATTAAAACGGTTATTTGGAAGATGTTCTTCTGGGTCAATAATCGGCTTCAAACTTTCTGTAGTTAAATTTAGAGAATAGAAGCCATTTTCCAACGCAACAATGGCTCCTCCTGAAGTTCTTGGCACAATTGCTCCCACTAATTGATTTAATTCAATTTCCCGATTTTCATTTGTTACTGGATTAAAGATACAAACTCTTTTATCATTGATATTAACCCAGTATAACAATTGATTTTGATGGTCCCAACAAGGTCCCTCCCCAAGACTTGCTTTCGCATCAATCACTAATTCCACTTTTTTCAACATATAAAAACCCCCTAGTTCCAAATTAAGTATTTACTTCGTTATTTATTCGAATCTTTATCTTTGCATTTTTATATAATACAATCCCACTTATTACATATAAGACGGATGCAAGATAAAAAATACTTCCTACAGTGATAAAATCGACAATATAACCCGTAATGATAATTGCAAAAGCAGCCCCAACTGAAGTCCATAAATGATATTTTCCTATCTCTTTCCCTGCACTTTCCTTTTCCACGGTACGTGCA
Organism: Bacillaceae bacterium; assembly: GCA_041640535.1. GTDB lineage: Bacteria > Bacillota > Bacilli > Bacillales > Bacillaceae_L > Litchfieldia. The sequence continues at coordinate 36,322 of JBEQAC010000004.1, read as the reverse complement.
AGAGAGGTTTTTTCTGTATTTTTCTGAACCGCTCCTAATAGTCCCATCAAAATTTGGAGAATATACACATGCCATACCTCTTTTACAATAGGGAAAAACAAAAGAAGAAAGGCCATTGACCAACAATAGACTAGTAGCAACTTTTTATCTCCTAGTTTATCTGAATATTTTCCTATAAATGGGTAAGATATGGCAGCAGTTAATGCAAACAAGCCATAAGCCCATCCAAATTGTGAATAGCTATTCCCTACATTTCTTAATAAAAGAATATAAAAGGGAAAAATCATACTTCCAGCCATCATAACTAGGCCTTGTGAGAAAATAAACTGTCTATACGTCATTTTCCATACACCTCATAAAATAAATTGACAAACCGTTCATCACGATCATATTTTCGTTTCATTGCAAAGAATTCATCAGTCCGAGGGTAAGCTGTTCTCATCTGATGATGTGTCGGATATGGAAAATACGGCAAATAATAGCTACCTTCATGTTTATGAGCAACATCAATCATTTTCTGAATAATTTTCTTCGTTTTCTCTATCTCTTTACTAGAGGATCCTTGATTAATTAATAAAACTAAAGCAAACATGTCATCTTTCGCATAGGATAAAACAGCATGTTCATTTTTTTCTACATAACGAATCGTAATATTAATTAAATTAAATTCTTCTGTTTCTAAAACCGCTCTCAGATCATCGATGTAATCAACAAAATGATCAATTGGGACAAAATACTCCTGTAAAACCTCAGTTTTCACACTATTTTCATAATCCATAAACGCAGTACTCGATCTCATCACATTATTTCTAGTCTCATAATGTCCATTTATACTTTTTATGTATTCTTTTTGAAAACTCCAAAACATATTTTTTCCCCAATCACTATAACGAGAGATTCCAAGTAACATCTTTGGAATCGCAATAATATCATCTTCTATCAATTGATTGTGTTGATTAATCTCTTCTTGATTTTCAGACACCATATAATCAATCACGTACATATCTTCTAAAAAGGTATCAGGTGCAATTGAGATTCGAGCCATGTGCATCTTAACATCTGGATTATTTTTTATTTCATTTATAAAATACTGACTATATTCCTTATAATCGACTAGGTTTGTTCTTATTTGATATAATTCATCCTCCGTTAATTCAAGAGTGACATCTAATATAATGCCAAAAAGTCCGTACCCGCCTACTACAAGAGAAAACAATTCAGAGTTCTCCTCTTTACTTAAAGTGACGATTTGTCCATTAGGATTTAATAGTCTTAATGATATTATCGTATCAATTAATGCACCATTTTTGATATCCCTACCATGAACATTTGCACTAAGTGAACCACCGATTGTAAATATATTTTGAGATTGCATCACTTTAACCGCTAGACCGTATGGATTAATTGTTCGTTGGATATCATCCCATGTTGCACCACTTTGTACAGTAATTGTCTTTTCCTTTACGTTAAAATCGAGAATTTTATTATATTCTTTCATATCAATCATGACACCATTTGGATAATAGGTATGCCCCCCTTGACTATGTTGCATGCCAGCGATTGATAGCTTGTCACCTGTTTCATTTGCTGTTTTAACTAGCTTTTGAAGCTGTTTTTCCTCTGTATGTGACTCTATTTTTTTTATCGATACAGGAAGGAGCCTACCAGAATCCTCTACAACTGGATTTTGGATATCCATCCGATAATATTGAATGGAAACACCAAATAACAGTCCGTAAATGATGATAAGAGAAATAAACATTCTATGTTTCAATACCATTCTTCTCTCTCCTGAATAGTCATTTATATATCTACTAAAATATTACCATATATTAGAATTTATTAGCGAGAATATATTAAATAAAAAACGACCCTTCCTAATTGGAAGAATCGTAAGTTCTCAATTTGTTGACTACTCTTCTAAATAAGCGCAACAATAATCGACGACAGTTTGAACTTTTAAGTAAAAGGTTTCATTGGCAGGTACATAGAAAATACCGTAATCTTCTATCTCTTTCCAATCCTCACCATTTAGTTTATATTCTAACTTTCCAGCAAGAATTTCCATCTCCTCTTTTTGTGAGGTTGAAAATTCATATTCACCAGGAAGCATCACTCCAAGGGTTTTCTTTGTTCCATCTTGAAATAACACGGTTCTACTAGTTACTTTTCCATCAAAATAAATATTTGCTTTTTTCTCAATGCTAACATCAACAAATTTCGCCATCATTCTCATCCTTTCATTCTATTTGATTAATTTAACACAAAACATGAATAATTTGAATCTTTATAATTTCAAAAATATAAAAAATAGAATGAAAGAATATGACTACCTTGATTGTGCAGAGATTTTTTGAGGATAGTTAAATTCTCTTAAAAACACAATGGCAAATACAATAAAGGTTACAAAGGCTACAATGGCACTATATAAAAATACATCTCTCAATCCAAAGTATTCACTAGCCACCCCACCTACAATACTTCCGACAATACGAGCAACTCCAAGACTAATTAGACCATACATGGTTTGACCTGATGCCTTCAACTCAATAGGAACCTCTTCATTGATATACATCGCCATCGTAACAGCTAGTACGATAAAAATGACTCCATGTAACATTTGAATAGGAAGCACAATATAAGGATTTTGGACAAAATAGAAAAAGATCCAACGCACCCCTGCAAAAAACGCTGTCGCTAATAACACGGTTGGAATTCCAAATTTTTTAATGATTTTGTGCGCAAATAAAAGAAATGGAATCTCACTTAAGGCTGAAAATACCATCGACCACCCTAGTAATGTATTTGTCGCGCCCATCTCTCTATAGTAAATAGGGAAGAATGCATAATAATACCCCAGTGTAATTTGAACAATAAAACTAAGAAGCAAAAAAATGACTAATTTGCGATTTTTCAATAGAACAAAAATCGAAACCTTTCTTCCAGTAGACTGATGTCCCTTTACCCTTGGCAACTTATAACAAATCAAAAGAGAAAATAACATAATCAATGAATAAACAACAAATATACTCTCAATCTGTTTTTGAGCGATGAGTCCAAAACCAACCGACATAATGGCAAAGCCAATAGTACCTGCTAATCGAATAGGACCAAAATTCCAATTCGTTTTAGAAACATATTCTAGTGTGATTGCATCGCTTAATGGATAAACAGATGTTTGAAAGAACGCAACGAGACATATTATCACCATAAGGTAGAAATATTCATTAGAAACATAAAATAACAGAACAGAAAGACTACTCCCAAGCAAGAGGATTTGCAAGACCAGATTTTTGGTCTTTGAACGATCTCCAATTCCGCCCCATACCGGTTGAGCTAAAATAGCAACAAGTGGACCAAAACTAAGCAAGGTAGCAATCGCTGTTTTGCTTAACCCAATATGATTTAAATAAACTGGCATGAATGTAAGATATACCGCATTTCCCATATAAGAAATCGCATATAGTAATAAAAAAAGCGAATAAACTCTAGTAAACTTTGATTCCAAAACCTTTCACCTCAATAACACCAATATAGTATTATGGTAAACCCTATTATAAAAACAGTCTATCCTTTTTATGAAAAGATGATTTTTTAATAGAGGAATATTGATAGTAATTGGTTATTAAGATATGTAAAACAATAAGAGCATTAATATAATGCTCTTTGTTTGTATATTTAGTTTGTTTTATTGTTCAGGGAGATTTTGGTACATCATCGCATTATCCTGAGCCTGCTGTAACATTTGCTGTGCCATTTGAACCTCTTCTTGTTCTTTCTTTACCTGCTGTTGAGCTTGTTTTAATTGTTGAATTTCTGTTTGAACCTGTTGCTGTGCTTGTAGTAAATGTTGATTTTCCACTTGTAGCTGCTGATGTGCTCTCTGAACATCCTGTTGAGCCTGTTGTAATATCTCTTGTTGTTTTTGTTGATCCATTAGCATGCCCCTCCGAGTATTGTATTTATAGATTGAATCCTAATAAGTATCGTGCTCAAGTTCACTTAGTAATATTCTATAAAAATTCACTGAATTGCCAATGGAAAATTAAAATAACGAAAAAATGCGATTTTCAATAGAAAAATCGCGAGTGTGTGGAGAAAAGTAAACCTTACTTTATTGTTAAATGTTAGTAGTAAGGGTAGTATGGAGGATAATAAGGATAAGGAGCTGCATATGGTAACAAAGCCAAGGCTGCAAGTGTAGCAAGAGGAAAAACATCTCGTCTAAATCTTCTAAATCTTCTACGCGGGCGTCCATAACCGTAACCATAACCTCCATAATAGCGAAAATCTTCTTCCCCTTCAGTTTCCCGCTCCATGACATCCTCTCCGACCAAAACAGTGACACGATCGTTTCCTACATTTTCAATAATACCGTCGAACGTACGACCATCAGTCATGGACAAAACCACATGATGATACATATATTGTTTACATTGCCCTTGTAAATTTCTTGTTAAGAAATTTGCTTCTTGATTTTCAAAATTTTCAACTGTCATTGTTGTTCATCCCCTTTCACCATACATGATATTCATCTAGTTCCGGGGTGCTACAAACTTTTTCTATAAAAAAAATCCATTTAAATGGCTGTTTTCGTAAACTTTGTTGCTATTTAACTAAGGTATGTTGATTTGCACTCCAGGTGTGTGCTTTCCGCGGGGCAGGTGATGAGCCTCCTCTTACCTGCGGGGTCTCATCCTTCCTGCAGATCCCGCAGGAGTCACACATATCCGTTCCAATCAACCCTGCCCAATCTAATTCGTTTTAAAAACAACAATCTTTTAGAAAACATCCATTTAAATTAAAAACGAAAATTTGATATGAATGTTAATAACTCTTGTTGTATTGAATGCTTGTATTTCATGATTGCATATGTGTTTGCTTCTGGTAAGTAGAAATTAGAGTCCACTTGTAGTAATCTTCCCTCTAATAGCTCCCTTCTAACTGTTGAGGTCGGCAAATAGGATACGCCTAATCCTTCAACAATAAACCGTTTCGTAATATGTACTTGAGAGACTTTCATCATTCGAACCCCTGGAAACGTACTTTTTATCATTCCACATAATGAATCCCAATATGTGGGATGGTTATGGGTTAATAAATAATTTGAGAATAATACTTCTTCTTCATCTAATGGTAATGCTGATTCAGAGTCGCTTCCATCATGAGGGACAACCAGGATGACCCTGTCCTTATAAAGTAGATGACTTTGGAGATCAGAATGTACGCTATTGATACAAGAAAGTCCTATGTCCACTTCATCACTTAATATGGCACTCTCTATGTTTCTAGATTCAATAATTTTTACTGATATTTCAACTTCTGGATGTTTGTTTAAATACTGCTTTAATACATATGGTAAGATTGTATCTGCTATGAGTGGTGAAATCGCAATGGAAAGCTTCGTTGTATACCCTAGACTAAACGAATGAATGTCTTCTAACCCACTTCTATATAGGTTAATTAACTCTTTTGCATGCTTTAAATATCTCCTTCCTTCTTCGGTTAGTGTCACTTTTTTTCCATCCCGCTTAAAAAGTAATACCCCCACCTCCTTTTCCAATTGTTTAATATGAACGGTGACTGTCGGTTGAGAAATGAATAGTAAATCCGCAGTTTTCCTAAAATTCCCACATTCTGCTGCTGTAATAAAAGTGGATAACCAACTGAATTCCATCTCTTCCTCCTTAATTTGTTTTTTTAATTAATTTATTTTAAAATCTTTAATTTTATTAATTAATTTTATCATATACACTATTAGTAGGAAATTGGAAGGGGGATAATCAATTGTTAACTCAAGGATTAAAGGGGATTGTTGCTGCACAAACCAAGATTAGCCATATTGACGGTGAAAAAGGCAATTTATTTTATAGAGGATTTGAAATTCGAAATATCGCAAAAAAATATACATTTGAGGAAATTGCATTTTTACTTTGGTATGGTGATTTCCCATCAAAATCTCAACTTCATCATTTGAAATGTAATCTTAAGGAAAATCGTGAGCTATCGCTACATTCATTAGAAATCTTAAATAAGCTTCCAAAAGAGATGAATGTAATGAGTGTTATACGTACTGTAATCTCAGCCGAGGGGTTAACTCAATATAACTGGAAACCAACCATCTCCGAAGCAATCAGATTAACCGCTTTAATCCCAACTATTATTGCTTATCGGAAACGGAAAGTAGAAGGAAAGGCAGTGATCAAGCCTAGTAATGAGTATAATCATGTGGAAAATTATTTATATATGTTAACTGGCGTAAAGCCTCAAAAAACACATGTAGATGCACTAGAAACCTACATGATATTAACGTGTGAACATAGCATGAATGCGTCTACCTTTTCAGCAAGAGTGACTATATCAACAGAGTCTGATATGGTATCAGCTGTTACTGCAGCAATTGGCACAATGAAAGGACCATTACATGGTGGCGCTCCATCAGGAGTCATTGACTTATTAAATCAAATTAGAACGAGAGAACGTGCAACAAGTGTTATTAAAGAAAAGATACTAAGTGGTGAAAGGTTAATGGGCTTTGGCCACCGCATATATAAAACCTGTGATCCAAGAGCCCTTGCACTAAGAGAGAAATTACAGGACCTTGGAGGACAGGACAACTGGCTAGACCTAGCCGTTCATGTTGAAAATACAGCCGTTCAAGTATTAAATGAGCTTAAACCAGGTCGTTCTTTGTACACAAACGTCGAGTATTATGCAGCCGCTATTATGAAATCGATTGATATGGATTCAGAACTATTTACTCCTACCTTTACTGCTAGCCGAATTGTTGGTTGGACAGCTCATATTTTAGAACAATCCGAAAATAACACCATCTACCGCCCGGAATGTGAATATATTGGACATATTCGATAAAAGAAAAAAGATATGGAACTTCCCATATCTTTTTTACTCTTATCGATTTGAAATCAACTCTAATTTTTCAACGATACGTTCTAGCTCTGCGTATTGTGATTCTATATTTTGAACTCTTGTTGCTTGCTCCTCAATACTTGCCAAAACTTCCTCGGTTGAAGCAGAATTCTGCTGTGTAATACTTGCAATTGAATGTGCTTCGTCTGCGATATTAGCAGATGTTCCTGTTAGTTCACTAAGCATTGATTCAATTCGAACAAATTCAGAAGAAAGATTTTCTGTATTTACAACGACGTCCTCAAATGCGCCCTTTAATGAAGTTAATGCCTTTTCACTTTGATTCACAGCATATTCACCTTTACCTGCTTGCTCGGATGCTTCTTTCGTTTTTTGTAGAATTCCACCTAAAATTTCTTCAATCATTTCTGTTGATCGTTGGGAATTTTCTGCTAACTTTCTTACTTCACTAGCAACTACTGCAAATCCTCGTCCATGTTCTCCCGCACGTGCTGCTTCGATTGCAGCATTTAATGCCAATAAGTTTGTTTGTCCGGCGATATCATTAATTCCCTTTACGATGTCTCCTATTTTTGCACTTTGGACATTTAGTTCGTGTGTAACATCAACAATCGAGTTTGTAATTTCGCTCATCTGAGCAACCTCAATACTAAGACTAACTAGCTTTTCGTTTCCTTTTTTTACAACCTCCAAATTAGATGTAGACTTTTGACTTATTTCATCAGCTGTATTTTTTACATTTGTAATAAAAACATTACTAGATTGAATAGAATCATTTATTTGCGAAACACTTGATGCTTGACTTCCAATACCTGTAGCAATTTCATTAAAGGCAATTGATACCTCATTTGAAATACTTGAAGTAGCATTAATATTCGAAACCAATCCTTGACTAAATTCTTTTAAAGTATGTATCGACTCTCGTACAGATATCATATCCTGTTCATTTTGCTCTTTCATATCCGTTACTTCCTGTAGAAGTCTATTTGCTTCTTTTCGAACTTTAGCATTAAAGTTACCAGAAATGATGAGAATTATTGCGATTATTACTAAGAAGAAATTGATTGTTGATAGTTCAGAAGAAACTGCTTCTGAAAGTTCAAATTGAAAAGACTTTAAAAATAGTATATTCGATATAACTAATGAACCTATAAAAACGATAACTGACGATTTCCAATCCTCATATAAAGAGATCAATACTAGATAAAAACCAACCATAAAGAATAATGATAGTGTCAATTCATCGGTATTAAACGTATTAAAAGTAGCTAATAAAAAATTAATCACGATAATATATTTCGTTTGCTTAATCCATAGTTTCTTCCATATTAAAAATGAAACAATTGAATTAGTTATTAAACTTATCCAAAACATTTGAAGTGTTTCTATAAATCCAAAACCTTCTATTAGTACAAACACAAAACCTAAAATGAAACTAAACCACAACACCATAATTAACAATTTATTTCTTTTTTGTATTAGCTGTAATTCGTTTGACATAGAAAATGCCTCCATTTGATTATATAGATGTATTGAAACCGCTTTACATATGGGTATTTATCCCTATAAAGAAGAATATCACTAGTTAAACAACTATTCAACGAAAATCTTTTATAAAAACTTTTTCACAAAACTGGGCTCATATGCGTATGATAAATCCAAACTATAGAGTTCTCTTGAAAGGAGGACATTAACATGACATTAACACTTGCTCATTGGATCTATGCACTAGTAACCTTAGCCGTTATTTTGACAATGATATTTAGAAAAGGTGTTGTATTACCTACATTATTAGGAACATTTCTTGTAGCATGGATATACCAAGGAAGTCTTATAGGTGGTTTCACCTCAGTATTTAATGCAAATTTAACAGCCGCCAAAGAATTATTCAGCATCTTTCTCATTATTACCTTTATGGTTGCCTTATTACATTCTTTAAAGGACTTAGGGGCAGATCAGCAAATGATAGCTCCAATCCGAAAAATTATGTTTAATGGTCATATTGCATACTTTGTCTTAATTATTGTCACGTTTGTTATTTCATTATTTTTCTGGCCAACTCCTGCCGTTCCACTTATTTGCGCACTTTTAGTCCCTGCTGCGGTAAGGGCAGGCCTTCCAGTTATGGGGGCAGCCATGGCAGTAGCTATAGCCGGGCAAGGAATGGCTTTATCCTCAGACTATGTAATGCAAATTGCTCCTAGCTTGAGTGCTAAATCAGCCGGGATTGATCAAGCACTTGTTGCTGATAAGGCATTGGTGCTATCTCTCATTTCAGGTGGAACAGCGATTCTTATTGGATATTTAGGTTTAAGAAAGAAAATGAGAAATTCAGACTCCCCTGAAATTGAAGTAGAATTAGAAGCTTTTCAAGGAAAAGAGCATAAGAAGAACAGTACAAAGATCGTTAAACCAATGTGGAGTAAAATATTTGCTATTTTAGTACCTTTATCAATGCTGGTTGTTATGGCCTTTATGATTTCTAGCAAGGTGACTGGTGGAAGAATGGGTGGATTCGAAGGTGGTGACGGTGCTGCATTTATTGGTGGTGTAGCTGTATTACTTTTAAGTTTAGCCACGATCACATACGGAAAAATACATGCACTCGACCGCATTAGTGAACATATTACTGAAGGTTTTATGTTCGCCTTCAGGGCAATGGGACCTGTCATTCCGATTGCCGGATTCTTCTTCTTAGGTAGCGGAGATTTTTCAGGTAGTATCTTATCTCTAGGCGACCAAGAAAGTCCCGCATTTCTTTTTGATTTAGTGGAGGCTACCCAAACGGTAATTCCTAATAGTATGATTCTTTCCGCGTTTGGCATCCTACTGATTGGAATTATTACAGGGTTAGATGGTTCTGGATTTTCAGGTTTACCACTTACAGGTGCATTGTCAGGGTCTCTTGCATCCGCTCAGATTGACCCATCCACATTAGCTGCTATTGGTCAAATGGGATCGATATGGACCGGTGGAGGAACACTAATAGCATGGTCATCACTTGTGGCTGTTGCTGGATTATGTGGTGTTTCGGTCATGGATCTCGTTCGAAAAAATTTCTGGCCTGTTATAATTGGATTGATTGTCTCGACCATTGCCGCTATTTTGATATGGTAAAATATTAATAGAATAAACTCAAAAAAACATGGCTAACTTTTTTCATTAGTCATGTTTTTTTATTCTTAACTTAATAGTCCAAGAAGTTATTCCTAACGCAATAAACCCATTCTTGCAATCGATTACAAAGAAGAGGATAATAGAATATAAGCATACATATTAATGAGGAGAGATTAGAAATGGAAAAAGGAAGAATTAAACATATGGCAATATTCTCACTAAAACATACAATTGATTCAGCTGAAACAGAAAAATTCCTTAAAGATGGAGAACAAATTTTAACTTCGATTCCTGTCGTTGAAAACTTTGAGGTTCTACGCCAAATAAGTTCAAAAACAAATTTTGATTTTGGCTTTTCAATGGAATTTAAAAATCAATCAGACTATGATACTTATAATGAGCACCCTAGTCACAAAGCATTTGTCGAAGATCGATGGAATACTGAAGTCGAAAAGTTTCAAGAGATTGATTTTATTTCTCTAAATAAATAATGAACTGAAAAATGTATTCACTAATACAGTTGATATATTATATAAAATGTGTATAATTGAGTGATAATATTATATAAGTAAAGTATTCTAGGGTTCCGCAATCTAAATGATTGGACTGGTCCGAGAGAATACACACAGCTATCATGCCTGTGAACACGGAAGGATAAAAGCCTGGGAGACTGCCACGACAGATTTCTTAGGCTTTTTTTATGTTATGAAATACAACATAGGAGTAGAAATAATGAATTCTTCTTGGAGTAAAGTTTTTATTGCAGCAGTTTTTGAAGTACTATGGGTGATTGGTCTTAAACATGCCGATGATCTTTGGACTTGGTTTGGCACCATCCTATGCATTCTTATCAGTTTTTATCTGATGATTAGTTCCAGTAAGAAGCTACCAGTTGGTACTGTTTATGCAGTTTTTGTTGGACTTGGCACAGTAGGAACGGTATTCGCCGAAATTGCATTCTTTGGAGAACTCTTTAAAGTAGAAAAATTAATCTTGATTCTCTTACTACTAGTAGGTGTCATCGGATTGAAAATAGAAAGCAAAGATCGTGTAAAGGAAGGTGCTAACACTTAATGGCTTGGGTATCCTTAATATTTGCGGGTTTATTTGAAATGTTAGGTGTGGCGATGATTACAAAATTCTTAAAAGATCGTACCTGGCAGTCCTTTCTATTATTAATACTCGGTTTTCTGACAAGTTTTCTTCTACTCGCTTTCGCAATGAAAACACTCCCTATGGGAACCGCATATGCCATTTGGACAGGAATCGGTGCATGTGGAGCATCTCTAATTGGTATATTTGTATATGGTGAGTCTAAAAACTGGAAAAGGATATTATTTATCAGTATGGTATTAGCTGCTACCATTGGATTAAAGCTTGTTTCTTAATTCGTTCTTAAACGAGATCCAAAAATAACAAGGAAAGAGGCAATAGGGTCATACTGCTTCTTTCCTTGTTTTATAGTTTAGCTCTTTTTAAAGTTTGCTGCTATTTAACTAAGGTATGTTGATTTGCACTCCAGGTGTGTGCTTTCCGCGGGGCAGGTGATGAGCCTCCTCGTGCCTGCGGGGTCTCATCCTTCCTGCAGTTCCCGCAGGAGTCACACACCTTCCGTTCCAATCAACCTTCCCCATCTAATTCATTTTTAAAACAACAATCTGTTAGAAAAAAGCCTATAGTTTAAACCTAGCTGTCAATGCCTTCATTTGTTCAGACATGATGGTCAATTTCCTTATAGATTGAGTAATATTGGCAATCAGTTCATTTTGTTCATAAGTAATATTCACTGTATCTTTTGTACTTGCTGCTGCTTGTTCCGCGATCTTGGCAGTTTCTATTGCAGAAGCTGTAATTTCTTCAGTTGAAGCAGACATTTCTTCAGATGTTGCGCTTACTTCTTGAATCTGATGGTTTACTCCCTCAATGGCAACAATAATATTTTTAAATACCTCACCTGTTTCACTAACAGCATTCATCCCGTCTTTAACATCAGAAAGAACAATCTCCATATTTGAAACTGTTTGATTCGTATCATGGTTAATCTTTTCAATCAGCTCTTTTATATTTCCTGTCGCACTTTCGGTTTGTTCGGCAAGTTTACGAACCTCGCCAGCAACCACTGCAAAACCTCTTCCAGCTTCACCTGCTCGAGCAGCTTCAATCGCAGCATTCAATGCTAAGAGATTTGTTTGTGATGAGATTTGTTGAATAATATTAACAATATTTTCAATCTCATTTGAATGATCCTTCATTGTCATAATTGAAGCGGATGATTGATTAACAGATCCACTAATTGTATTCATTTGTTTAATTAACTTATCTATTTTTTGATTTCCCGTTTCAACCTCTTCAAGGGTTTTTGATGATAATTCAGAAGCATTTGATGAGGATTGCGATATTTGATTAACCCCCATTGCCATTTCTTCGATTACTTGCACACTTTCTTCTAAGCTTTTATGCTGTGATATGGCATTTCCTGATATATGCTCCAAAGTGAGTGCAATCTGCTTACTAGCTGAATTTGTCTCATCGGCACCAACTAATAAATCTGTTGCCGCATCATTTAGTTCCAATGAGTTTCTATTGATTTCTTCAATCATGGATTTTAAATCTAATTGCATTTGATTAAATGAATTGGTTAACTTTCCAACCTCATCCTCACTTTTTGATTCTAATTGAGAAGACATGTTACCCTTACCGATTAATTCAACATGAGCACTTAAAGTTTGTAGCGGTTTTGTTAATCTTAATGTAGTGAAGTATATAATAATGATGCTTACAAGTAATACAGCTAAAGTAATCAAGATTAATTTATTTTTGCTAGATTTCATTAAATTATGAATCTCTGTTGCATCAAAATCTGCTCCAATGATTCCAATAACCTCACCAGAAGCTGATTTAATTGGTACATAAGTAGAAAGTAATGCTCCATATTCTTCAGAAACACTCATTTCACCTAACTGTTTCTCTCCTGTTTCAAACGTTTCGACCAGCTTTGGATATTCTTGAACATCCTCTTCTTTATCCCCTATTTGCGAAGCGTCCTCTGCTCCCTCTGGCATGCCATCAACCATGTAATAATAGTCGTAACCATCACCAGATTCTTTCCTTTGCATTGTATATAAATAAACTAATCCATTTGTTTCTCTTATTTTGTTTAGCTCATTTCGTAATTCATAATAATAATTTGTTTCACCAGTTTCAATTGAAAGTTCTTGATACTTTTCTAAATCAATGATTTCACGACCTTGAGCTGCAATTCCTAAAGCTTGTCGCCCAATTGAATCGGTAATAAGTTGGTTAGATACGTTAAATGCAATGACACTAGTTAGTATTCCAGAAATGAGAATTAAACCTGAAAAAATAAACAGCATTCGTATTTTAATACTTTTTTTCATAATATGACCTCTCGAACGTAATTTTCGATACTCCATAGGAAATAAGTACCATCTACATCTTACTGTATTATCTATTTTTATTAAACTACTATCATTCGACAATTCTCGCGCACCATTTAGAACCACGCTAATTTTAATCGATAAATTCCTTCTTCAATTTCACTTTCCTTTAAACCACCAAAGCCTAGTAAAATTTCCGGTATTTTCGTATTTTCTGATTTAATATAATAAATTGAAGTTGGATAGACCTTGACCCCTTTTGTAGCTGCTTTTTCTATTAGGAGCTTTTCTGACATTCCATTTTGAATACTCATTATGATATGTAATCCTGATTCCTCACCTATAACCTTTACGTTACTCCCCAGTTGCTTGTTAATACTTGACAAAAGTATCTTCTGTTTTTTTCGATAAACAGTCCTCATCTTATTCAAATGTCTTTCCCAATGTCCACTTTCCATAAAGATAGATAGTGTCTGTTGGTGTAAACGTGAAACTGTTTGTTTATATATCAAGAAATCTCGCCGATATTTTTCTAATAATGAATAGGGAAGTACCATATAACTGATCCTTATTGATGGAATTAATGATTTTGAAAATGTACCCAAATATACAACATATCTAGGATCTAACCCTTGTAAAGAAGGAACTGGCTTTCCTTTATAGCGAAATTCACCATCGTAATCATCTTCTATCACAAAGCTGGAATTCTGTTCAGCCCATTTTAATAGCTCCATCCTCCTTGATATCGGCATGACCATCCCATTCGGAAACTGATGAGAAGGAGTTACATATACAGCATTTGCATTGCTTTTTTTTAGCTCTCCCATATGGACCCCTTCGTGATCAAGAGATATAGGTTTTACTAATAACCCCTGATCCTTAAAGACCTCTCGAGAACGATGATATCCAGGCTCTTCAATTGCAACTATCGATTCCCTACCTAAAAGCAATGCCAATAACCCAACTAAAAATTGAGTTCCTGCACCAATAAGTAATTGTTCAGGCTGACATCTAACTCCTCTTGATTGGAAGAGATAATTGGTAATCTCCTTTCGAAGTGAGTATTCACCCTGACGATCGCCATTTAATAATAATGCGCTTTCCTCCATATAAAGGGATTCAACCGTTAACTTTCTCCATATAGAATAAGGGAAGTGTTCTAGAGCTATCCCTCCATGATTAAAATCAATGTCATAAACCTGTTTATTTTCAATGACAGGTAATTGTTCCTGAATGTCCTCTCTCTCTGTACGAATGATTAGGTCTTCTTGTAGTTTACAGACAAAAATACCCTTTCTTGCTCTCCCTTCAACATACCCTTCTGCTATCAATTGCTGATAAGCTGCATCAATCGTATTTTGACTTATGTGTAAATAAGAAGATAATTTCCGTTTCGAGGGCAATTTATCTCCAGCATGAATGCTTCCAGTTTGAATTTCTCTTTTTATATATTGATAAAGCTGAACATACAGTGGTTCGTGCTTTTTAGGGTCAAGATTTGGGGTTAATTCAAGCATTTTAAAATCATCCTTTGCTAAAACTGATACCTTAAAATTGATTATAACTGATACTTTTGATTATGCCAGATTTTTATATAATTTAATCAAAAAGGAAGGAGACTCTAACTGATGAATTTGTATGAGATTACATTTAAAGTAAATAAAGCAGTTAATGCAAACGAGGTAGCTGATCTATTTAAAGCTTCAGGGATAAGACGGCCAGTGGATGATTTAACAAGAATAGATCGTATGATTTCAAACGCGGATATTACCATTACTGCATGGAATCATAATAGATTAGTTGGAATGGCTCGAGCTATTACAGATTTTAGCTATTGTTGTTATTTATCAGACTTGGCTGTTCATGAAGATTTTCAAAAAAAGGGCATCGGGAGAAATCTAATTTCTCTTTTAGAGCAAGAAATTGGAGAAAATGTTTCTTTAATTTTATTAGCCTCCCCTGTTGCAATGGACTATTATCCTCATATTGGGTTTCAATCGATCCAAAATGGTTTCATAAAACCTAGAAAACGTTAATCTTTCATTTTCGATGGATTCGAAAACAAAAAAACGATTACGTTAAAGTAATCGCAATGACTAATAACCTTACTTAATCGGGACATTAAAATACTTTAGCATGAAAATAATAATCCCAATTGAAAAAATATACGCCAACAGTGGGCGTCTATAATGAAGTCTCAACATACCATACATGACAGGATAAAATAAACCATCCATCCAAACTTTATAGCCATGTTGCATTTCTAATCTACCTGTTTTTACAAAAATAACACTCATTAACAATGACCCTAATACCCATAATATAAAATATTGAACTTTATGTAATAAACGACCAGACTTGGGGAAATTGCTTAAATATAGCAATGTTACTAAGGGTAAGATAATAAATGTATAGAGCAATTCCACGATAACATGAGAATGTGGTAAAATGTCTGCTTTATATTTCCATAAAAGGTAATCACGGCATAGCATATTATATAATAAATTGCACGTAATCATATAAAAAATGGTTAATCCATATTTATTGATGTTTTTCCAATCCGCTTTTTTGTAAGCGAACAGTACCATTGAGAAGGTTAAAAGTAAATGCATAATTTCCCCTACTTTACTAAACTTATATTTAGTATATCCTTGTACAATAGATAAAAATCATTCATTGGAAATCTTTTTCCAAAATTCCAGAGGGAAAATTAATAACAAGTACAAAAAAGGAGAGAAATCATAATTACGATTTCCTCTCCATTTGTTAATCTTGAGTCTCTTCAACTTCTCCTACTTCATCATCCTCGTCAACCGATGCCTCAGTATCATTGCTTCGATTTTTTGTTTTGAGATCAAAGTAAGTGTCTAGTATTCTCTCTCCAATTTTATTACTAATTCCGTTCCCTGTATTTTGATATGCCCATGGTACAACAACTGAAAATGCCACTTCTGGGTTATTGTGTGGTGCATACCCAACTAGTGTTAAATTCCAAGTTGGATAAATACGTCTTGTATTACTATCATAATAAAACGCCTGAGCTGTACCTGTTTTTCCGGCTGGTTTGTATGATTTATTCGCAAACACACCTGCTGCTGTTCCTCCAGTTGTTTGCATCACCTGTCTGAATCCTTCTTGAACTTGACTAATGTATTCAGGTCTCATATCAATTCGATTTAACACATTTGGTTCAAATGGCTTTAAGATTTCTCCAACTTCCCCTTCACCATAAGCAGGCTGTCGAATCTCCTTCACAATTCTTGGCTGTAAACGGTACCCGCCATTTGCGATGGTCGAAACATACTGAGCTAATTGCAAAGGTGTATAGGTGTCAAATTGACCAATCATAATATCCAATAGTAACCCCGGATTTAGATCTTCCATTTTACGAATCCCCGTCGTTTCCCCAGGTAAATCTATTCCTGTCTTTACCCCAAGGCCAAACTGGCTAAAATAGTTACGTATCGTCGTGTATGCTTCCATATCCAACGGCAGGGGACCATATGGTCGATATTGGCCCTTCCCAATCGCGATTGCAATTTTAAACATATATACGTTCGATGATCTTCTAAGTGCTGTTAAATCATTAATCCTTCCCATCGTTTGGTAGGATGCTTTTCTTAGCCCTCTTGGTCCGAGAAATAATGGTTCATCCACAAGATATGAGCCTGGTTGAATTACGCCCGTTTCATACCCTGTTAATACAGATGCTCCCTTAACAGCAGAACCCATTTCATAAGCAGTATTTATGTTTCCAAGCGCAAAATCGTTAAATCCTACTTTTCCTTCATTCACTGTGTATTGTCTTCCAGCCATAGTCAGGATTTCCCCAGTTTTAGGATCCATCATGACTACAAATGCCCGATCTAGGTAAGGAGAACCTCCTGATTGTTTAGCACGAAGTAATTCTTCTTCTAAAATTTTTTCAACTTCCTGCTGGAGATCCATATCAATGGTTAGAATTAAGTCACTTCCACTTTGACCTTCTCTTACCACCTTCGTCTCAAGTAATGTATTACCCTTTAAGATATTTTGAACCTGTGCCTTTTGACCGTGCAACACTGTCTCATATTGTTCTTCTAGATAGCTCTTTCCGACACGATCATTCCGGTTGTAGCCTCTAGATAAATAGTAATCTAGTTTTTCACTAGGAAGTCCTTCATCTGCGGTCGTTGTATTACCAAGAATTGATCTGAGCGTTCTTTCAAAGGGGTACGCCCTCTCCCAGTCAACTGTTGTGTCTACACCAGGTAAAATTTCTAAATTTTCACTTACTGTTGCAAATTCAATATCCGTTACATTATCATTTTTAACAATTTGAGGGGTTAAATAATAACCTTTCGTCATCTCTCGAAAAATGGCTAAGATCTCTAATTCCTCTTCTTTTATCTCATTTAGTTTTTGCTCATCTATTCGTTCAAGCTGAATTCGATATAAGTCTGAATCAGTAAGGTCTTTATCTTCGAATTGAGCCCATTCACTATCAGTGATTAGTAGTCTTGCTTCTTCAGGATGTGTGATAATCCAATAATCTTTTTTATCACGTTCTGTAATTTTGCTTGTATCTTTTTCGATTAGTTCGGCTAATTTTCTTGCTACGTCAAGAACTTCTTCCTGGGTTGTGCCATTCGCTCTTGTATAAGTAATTGCATTTAAAGGCTTATTATTTACAATCGCACGATTATACCTATCGAAAATCTCACCCCTTGGAACAGGTATATTGACAGTCGAATTTTCAGTACGTTCAACCACGGTTTGATACCTTTCACCATGAACAATCTGAATAAATCCAATCCGTAAAATTAGTAACGAAAAAAATAAAAACACCATAAAAAATAACAGATTTAATCGTAATGGAACCAGTGATTTCTTTTTCTTTTTATTCATATCATCAACAACCTTTTAGTTTGATAGCTAATTAGACTTAAGTTTTACTAATATAATAATTTCTGTTTTTAAAAACAGATAGTTTAATTATATCAAAAAATCCGAGAATATCATGGATTTTTTCCTGGTATTATTTTATCTAGATTTTCTTCAATTTACATGGGATATGATTTTATTTCACTTCTATTTGAAACGTGTATAATTACTAGGTAATCGTCTATTACTATATGAAGAGACGAATGTATAAGAAAAGGAATGATCACATGATAACCATAACGGAATACACAGTCGAACCAATAAATGATCCAACAGGAATTTTAGTTGGTGATCGATATGAATTTTTCTTACATATCGACGTACCTGAAGACGATGAGCTATATAACGAAAATGGACTGAAAATAAAAGTCATTTATGTTGTCAATCAAAATGAAGCAAAAATTGGACAGTATTACTTAATGGAGAATTCTACAGATAAAATTCTTGATTTTGCACTTGATGAAGACGAAGAGGATTTGATTAATAGTTTTTGCAAAAAGCACGTACCTTCTGATGAATAAAAATTGATCCTAGAGTATTTTTACTTTAGGATCTTTTTATTGGTTATTAAGTAAGAGTTGCTGATCTTCGTAAAAGAATTAGTCTAATGATTTGACCTACCGTTAAACCCGGAATAACAAAAAGGATAGGAAGCCATACAGGGCCTAATAAAAAACCGAATATCGTAATCCTATAAGAGTACATTAACCCAATCGTCACAAAATAAGCAGCAAAGGCTAACGGCAAATAGCTATACTTCTTTGTTATTTCCTTCTTAGAGAATTTATAAGCATCCCAAATTGAATACATATAAAAACATGGATAAAACATCAACCACTGATAATTTGTGACTTCAATGGCTCCTTGTATATCACCTAGAAAGCTAAGTAAAATGGCTGTATTAAAATGACTTAATACATTAATTAGAACTTCAAAAAAAATAAAAATGATTCCTTTAACCACATGTTTATTTAATAATTGTCCAAAGCCAGGTAATGCAATACTCCATAATACTACTTCTAACGTTTTATCATTATTCATCAATAATTTTCCTTTAACCATTTTATTTTGTTGTAAGTTTATCTTGATGTAAAATACAGGAAATTATGTAAGAGAAATGTGATTTTCATAAAAACATCACTTCTACATATAAAAAATAGATATTAGCCTAGACCCTTCATTACGAACATGAATACATTAATGACAAAAAGGTAAATGTGCTAAAGGAGTGTGTAAAATGCAACCCGATAACAATAGCAATCTTCCCAAAAAACAAGGGCAAAATTCTTCCATAAACCCATTACTTAAATCAATGAATGATTTTTTTAACCAAAAGCCTGTAAAACGTTTATTGGATTCGATTGATGATTTTTTTGAACAACCTTTTCCTTTACCATCGATCCCAGTTGACATGTATGAGACAGAACAGGAATTAATCATTACAGCTAACTTAGCTGGAGTAAAACGGGAACAAATAAATCTAGAATATTCATCTAGTACCATAACGATTTTTGTGAAACATACAGAAGATTATGAAGAAAAAAATGAAGCAAATCATTACTATTTAAAAAAACAAACATATAACCAGTCTCAAAGAACCATTACTCTACCATATCCGGTAAATGAAAAACTAATCAAAGCTTCGTATCGAGACGGTCAGCTGAAAATTCGTGTACCGCGGCAACAAAGAAGAAGAATCTCAATAAGTGATGAATAAGTGCGTGATCTCTCACGCACTTTTGCTATTCAAATATATTATTCCCTTATTACAATAAATTACATACTTTTGGACCATAAATAGCACTCTAATTTAAGGAGGTGCTTTTATGAAAAATAATAAAAAAGGAACTGAGGATGTTCCCGACTTCAAAGAATTAAGCGATAGAGTGATTGCTAATCCAAGTCCAGAACCATTCTTAGTAATAAAAACAAATCTAGATCCTGATCATCCAACAGAAGAAAACCCTTATTTTGTCAAAGGTCAAAGTGATAAAGAAAAATTTTCCGCTTATTTTAGTGATGATCAACAATAGGAGTGAAAAACTTTATGATTAAAACTTTGGGTTATCTGCGAGAATCGATTTCAAATTATAGTGATGAACAAGAGGATGCAAAAAGTATTCTAAGAAAACTTACAGACAAGAATTTTGAGAACGAACAATCCTTTGTTCGCCATTTAAGTGAAGAAGAGGTTGAATTTCTTAACAAAGTATTACCTGACGAAATAAACTACGCAATGGAAGAACAGGATTATAAACGGGTGCACGAATTAAATGAAGTATATGAACTATTGTATTAATTAAAAGGTGGATGCAAATTGAAAAAGGATTGGAGTTTAAAACAGTATTCTGATACGAATGTAAATGAGGTTAAGCGATTAAATAAAGAATCTGGACTTTCCTATAATGAGGTATTAGAGCTTCTTGCAAAAAGCTATGCCGAGAAACATATAAAAAAGTGAAGCACTACAATGCTTCACTTACTTTTTTCTTATTTTTAGTAGACTTATCTATAAATAATACAACCCCTAAAAAGAGAAATCCACCTATCAGCCTAATTATTGAAGAAACTGACATCGCAAAACTCATGCTTACTAACTCTAATAATAGAACCCCAATTTGCGGAGCAATAAAACCAATCGCACCTAAAATAATATTATAATTAGCTAAATATACGGTTCTATTTTCTTCTGGTGATACATGGAGGAGTTGGTTAAATAGAAGCATTACGGTACCTGCAACTGAGATACCTGACAAAAAGTTTATGAATACTAAATAGACTAAATTTGTAGATAAAATCGTAAGGATTGGGGCGGTTGCCATCCCAAGTCCTGCGATAAAAAGCATCGTTGAATTTCCATATTTATCAGCATATCTAGCCCACCATTTGTAACTAATAATTTGCGATAACTGGTTGGCTACGATAAATAAACTAACCCATAAAGCTGTTGCATGGGCATCATTTATTTGGTAAATCGAAAATAGTGGCCACGCCATCTGCCACCCTAAATTAAAAATAACCGCACAAATGAGAAATGTCATATATTGCTTTTGTTGACCTAACATTTTTAAGGTATCTAAAATGTTATGATTAATTTTTTTTATAACTGTTTCCTTCTTATATTCAACATGCCTAAATAAATAATATACCTCAACCACTCCTACTATGAAGCCAATAAAAAAGAGCACTTGATATGGATATGCGGCCTTTTGGTCAAATAAATTTAATAAAATTCCTGTAGAAAAAGTAACAATCATCCCGACAATCGTTAAAATCCTGCTTCTCTCACTAAAAAACTGACC
Organism: Bacillaceae bacterium; assembly: GCA_041640535.1. Taxonomy (GTDB): domain Bacteria; phylum Bacillota; class Bacilli; order Bacillales; family Bacillaceae_L; genus Litchfieldia. The sequence continues at coordinate 14,691 of JBEQAC010000004.1, read as the reverse complement.
TCTCCGTTTATCTGGAATTAAATCACCAATAAAAGATTGCCAGGAAAGAGTCGCGACAGCAGTTGGCAAATTCATAAGAGCAATGATTACAACCAAGATCCATGCCTGCTCCACAATGGTTATAAAAGGAACAAAGATTAAGAATAAGAAAAAAAATCTAGCCGTTAACAAAGTTAAGGCTGTAAATTTCTTTTTTAGCTCTAGTTTATTGATTAAAATAGCACCTGGAATCATCGCAATCATACTCATTAACGGTGGCAGAGAACTCAACAATCCTATCTGTTGATTACTAGCCCCAAGAACACCAATCGCAAAAAGTGGAATAAAACTTGAGATAAAGCTATTGACAATTGTGGAAGCTGCACCATTCTTTATGCTTATTTTTTCATTTAAACGGATGATTTGCGAAGAATAACTCATTATTGTCAACTTCCTTCTCGGACTTAATTCGCTACACGAAATGTTTATAGAAGGAGTTTACTCCTTTCTCCCTGAAGTTGCAATAATGAAATTAGAAAAAGCAGTACATATTATTTAATTTTTATTTTTCCTTCTTTTATGGTTTAAAAACCCCTTTGAATCCTTTTACTAATCCACCTAATTGATTTACTGCACCCATCATTTGTCCCGCTGTATCCATCATTTTGTTAATATCATAGGTTCCGTCTTGTTTCTGAAACTGAGACATAAATGATTGGAAACCCGCTGGCTGTTGCGGAGTAGAATTAATATTTGTTGGATAAGGATTTGGATAAGGAGTATTCATCATAGGTTGTTGTCCATTCATATAAGATCCCTCTTGGAAAGGATAACCCATATTGGAATGATAAAACTCTAAATTTGGATTCAGCGGCTGCTGGTGGTGGTGAGGCAGTCCATAAGATTGATATGGCATAAGGGATAATCGATATGCCTCTTGATGATATGCCTCCTGTCTATAATTCCAAGGATGGTAGCCCATTAAAGGATAATTATGTGATCCCCTTCTGTAGTTTGGAAACATCCTTATATCCCCCCCTAAAAACGTTTATATCATAGGTTATGAAAGAGATTAGGAAAGGTGTGACAATTGTCTATAAACAAAGAGTAAAAAATATGAGGATAATTGTCATAGTCTGTCGGAAGTTCAAATTTTACAAAAATCTAAAAAAAATAAAATACGTGATAACATTGAATTAAGACATGTCTAGGGGGTAAAAGGTATGCTTGTTCAAGAACTTCGTAACATTTTTATTGCTGTTAAGAAATACGAGCCAATGGATAATAATGATTTATTAGATTTTGCTAGAAATTTATATCTACTTGGTAAAATCACTATTTTGGAGTATCGCAATATTATTCGGTTACTAGAAAAAGAGGGAGCAAGTAAACCAGTATACACGTTTGAAGATTATGTTGAACATTAATAAAAGCTAACCCAACAGAAAAACTTCATTCGAACGAATGAAGTTTTTCTGTAAATTATTACTTATTATTTTCTATTTTTAGTTGTTCAATAATCTGATTTAGAACATAGTTGATCGATTGGTAAGTATCCTTAAAGCGTTTAAGCTTCGTATCTTTAAAAAAACCTCCAACAGCATTCGATAATAGATTGTCATAAGTAGTCTCAATTTGCATTGCGTGAAGATATTTTGGCTTCACTTCTATGACCCAATCTAGCGCTAGACTTTTCCACTTATTTGCGATTTCCTCTATTTCGTCAACATAAGGCTTAACATCATTAAAAAAGTCATACTTAATTTTATCCGATGAAGTTACCTCCATTACTCGATTCATTGACTCTTCATTTATTTCGACTAGATGAATTGAATAATTTAATAAATCACTATACATCTCGACTATCACCTCTAATACCAAATGATAGCAGAAAATTAAAGTAGTTGGTAATCAATAACTTAATTTTAATGTTAGTTGTTGATTTCGTTTCCTGTTTATAAACCGATTACTTTGGGTTGTTTCATTTAACACATGATCTATTTTTCTTAAAGTTGTAGAAAGTGTACCGATTTCTTCCATTTGATAACTTACAACCTTATTAACAGATGTATTTGCCTTTTCGATTACTTTTTGATCTATTTCCATAGTCATATCAATCAAACTGTTAATATCGTTTAACACCTCATCCATAGAAACAAGTGAATTCATATTTTTTACCTCCCGTTTTATCAGTTATTAAGGATATTCTAGATAAAAAAAAAACTACCTTCACAGTTGACAAAACTAGTTTCTATTCGTCAAAGAAAGTGGATTTTTGCTAAAGTTTCGACAGTTCTTTTTAACCAAATAAATTATGAATGAAAACTTGTTGGTTGCTTACACTATTTTTAGGAGGTGTTTATCATGCCAAAACAAAACAAAAATAAACAGCAATCACAACGCGAAGTTGAAACAGCACCTGGTACTGGAGATAAAAAGCTAAATGGTCCAAACCGCCCTTCAACTTAAGAAAATTTAAACTAAAATAGAATCACTGCGGCTGGAAGCTAACCAACAAGATTCATCAAATAACGGATGAAAGCTTGATTGATTAGCTTTCTTTAATTATTGTAAATCAATCTGTTAATAAGTTTTCAATGGCTATTCCAACACGTAATTGTTTTTGCTTATGTTTATACCAATTCGTGATGTTAATCTTGTCTTGTTTTTTGACTTCCTTATACCAACTAGATTTAACCTTTGATAGGTCATCATTAAACCAGTCAACAGTCACTTCTCTCTTATGTTCAATTATTGGAAAAGTAGTTCTGAGAAAGGGTGTATCTCTGATCTTTTTGGGATTCACAAATTGTTCATAATCATATCGAGAGCCAGTATGTTCTGTACTCTTTGAAAAACAATAAAATGATGGGTAATATTCTGGGTGAAATAACAACCAAGCCAACCTTTTTCCAAGCTCAATTCGTTTCGTGGCGTTTCGAAAATGATGAACGGAAAATCCATAAAGGTCACCTTCTTTTGTAGGAAACAGAACTGAACTGAAGTGAAAAAAATCTTGAAACATGTAAATAAAACTCTTGAATACTTTCTCTTTATAAAAAGGATGTTCCATCACGGGTTTTTGGATTAGATTCTGTTCATTGATAATTTGGGCAGTCATTAATCGATTCTCGTCTCTTAATTTCAAAAACAATTCCCATTCAGTTTCAATAAAGGTTGAACTAAGAAACACCTTCAATAGATGAAAATAGGGTTGATTATTTTTCTTGGAGAATTCATATAGTAAAAGCTGTGGATAGGCATCCGAAAATATTAGCCAATTAGCTCGTTCATATGTCAAAAATAAAGTATGCCGGTAGTTTTTTGAAAGGCTCTTCGGAAACCATATCCCTTCTAAATCCGTCATATTCCATCCTGCGTTTCTTGAAACCATACTTGCTAAAAATGACCACTTAATCTCTTTATTCCTTTCAAAAAACGCTGCATATGCTTGTGTTCTTGAAATATTATCGACATTACTTTTTTCAGTATGCTTTTTAATTTCGTTAATGATGTTCATTTCTTGTGGAGAGAATGAGTGATGAGATCTTCTTCTCTCTTCTATTTTTTTATAGAATTGTCTAAAGACTCTCATCGCCCTTCTCACCTCAATTTTTTCTTAGAAAAATCATTTATCTTAGCTTGTAACAGAATCCGGGTATTCATGTACAAATTAGAAGGAATTATGTAAATCACCTAAAAATCCAATTTTATGCTATGATAGATATTAGGTTTTTAGGGGGGGAGAGATTCCTAATGAACTTTCGTTATCCAAATGGAAAGTTATATGAGAAAAAGCAGGTTACACAATCACCACTGGAAAAAAAACAAATATATAGTAACAGAGGGATGACACTAGAAGAAGATATCAACGAAACAAATAAGTACTATCTGGAGAAAAGAATCGCAGTCATACATAAAAAACCTACCCCAGTACAAATTGTTAACGTTGATTATCCAAGAAGAAGTGCTGCAGTTATTAAAGAAGCTTACTTTAAACAAGCATCCACAACAGATTATAATGGAATTTATAAAGGGAAATACATTGATTTTGAAGCTAAGGAAACAAAAAATAAAACATCTTTTCCTTTACAGAACTTTCACGAACACCAAATTACTCATATGCAAGATGTCATCGATCAAGAGGGCATATGCTTTGTCCTATTACGTTTCTCACTGTTAGATGAAATGTTTCTTGTTGAAGCCAAGTATTTATTAACCTTTTGGAAAAGACATATGAATGGTGGAAGAAAATCGATTAAGAAAGAAGAAATCGAAGAAGTTGGGCATAGGTTAGCACTTGGTTATTTACCTAGAATTGACTATATTAAGGTTATTGATAAACTATATTTTTAGAAAGTTTTTTTGAAAGGCAGGAAAGAGGATGTCTCAAAACTATCGTAGTCGTGAAGAACGAAAACAAGCAAGTACTACTAAGAAAAAGAAACCAAAGAAGAAAAACCGTGGAATCTTTAAAAAAATCTTTATCGCACTTATTATATTAGGAATCATCGGAATGCTAGCTGGAGTAAGTACCTTCTATGTTTTAGCAAAAGATGCACCACCACTTGATGCAGCACTTCTAAAAGATCCTCTATCTTCTACAGTGCTTGATAAAGATGGAAATAAAATATATGAATTTGGTGTGGAGAAACGGACATATGTCAGCATTGATGAAATACCCGATATATTAAAAGATGCAGTTATAGCAGTGGAAGACGCCCGATTTTATGAGCATCAGGGGCTGGATGTTGTTCGACTTGCGGGAGCTGTAATTGCCAATTTCAGAGAAGGGTATGGAGCTGAGGGAGCAAGTACAATTTCTCAGCAAGTAATCAAAAATTCATTTTTAACTCCTGAGAAAAATTTAACAAGAAAAGCACAAGAATTATGGTTGGCATTTCAGTTAGAAAGAAAGTATTCTAAGGATCAAATTCTTGAAATGTACTTAAATAAAATTTATTACGGTGTTGGAAATACTTACGGTGTAGCAAAAGCATCTGAAATATACTTCGGTAAATCCATTTCTGAATTAGAGCTACATGAAGCTGCCCTTATTGCTGGAATCGGACAAAATCCAGGAATCCATAATCCGTTTGTCCATCCAGAAAGAGCTGAAAATCGAAGAAATGTCGTTCTTACATTGATGGAAAGACATGGATTTATTACAAGCAGCCAGGCAAATGACGCTAAGTCGGTTCCTATTGAAAACTCACTTGCTGATGCAGCCCCTCAAGCCCAACCACTTGAAGCATTTTTAGATCAAGTAAAGTTGGAAATTGCGGAGCTTGGAGATATTGATGTCTATTCAGCAGGTTTAACCATTCATACAACGTTTGACCCTAAGGCACAAGAATATATTGATACATTATTAAACACAGACGAGATTCTTAAATACCCGAGTGAAGATTTTCAAGCAGGAATAGCTATAACAAATACACAAACAGGTGAAATCCTTGCTCTAGGTGGAGGACGAAATCAATCCGAAACAAAGCGAAGAAATTTTGCACTTGATACATCAAATCAACCTGGATCAACCATCAAACCAATTCTTGATTATGGTCCTGCCATTGAGTATTTAAAATGGTCAACATATGAACAAATTGTCGATGAACCTTTCACATACTCTGATGGAGTTCCAATTAACAACTATGATCGTAAGCATAAAGGACAAATGTCCATTCGAACGGCGTTAGCTGATTCCAGAAATATTCCTGCCTTAAAGGCATTGCAACAGGTTGGAGTTGAAAAAGCCAGAAGATTCGCAGTTAGTCTTGGAATTCCATTTGAGCCACCAATTAATGAAGCATACGCAATTGGTGGTACTGAAGGCGGAATTTCTCCCCTACAAATGGCAGGAGCATATAGTGCTTTTGGAAATAATGGAACCTTTATTGAGCCACATGCAGTAAAAAAAGTGGTCTATAGTGATGATACAGAAGTAACCACCGCCCCTTCTGGAGAAGTGGTGATGAGAGATGCTACAGCATTCATGATTACTGACATGTTAAAATCCGTATTACTCCCAGGAGGAACAGGACAACGTGCTCACGTGCCTGGTTTAAATATTGCTGGGAAGACTGGTACCACAAACTATACACAAGAGGCTCGGGAAAAGTATGGAATTCCAGCTGGTGCAGTACCTGATGCTTGGTTCGCGGGCTATACACCAAATTATACGATTGCCATTTGGACTGGATATGCAGATAATAATGTATGGTTAAACCCTACATCTTCGTCAGATGATCAACGTTATGCACAAAACTTATTTAAACATATTATTACGTTTATGACTGAAGGCGAAGATAAACCTGACTTCCCTGTTCCAGATAGTGTGATTAAGATTGCTGTTGAGAAAGGAACAAACCCTGCAAAGCTAGCGAGTGAATTTACTCCAAGTGATCAAATTGTTCACGAGTATTTTATAAAAGGTACCGAACCAACTCAACAATCTGACAAATATAAAAAGCTGGTATCTCCTTCAGATCTTTCAATTTCCTTTGATGAAGAAAAGGATCAAATTACTCTTTCATGGTCATATCCTGAGGATGCTGCAAACGGAGTTTCATTCCAGGTGAGTGAATCAATCGATGAGGGACCATATAAGGTTATTACAACAACGAAAGAACGTAGTATCACGATAAGTCAACCAATTCCAGAAGCGATTTATCGTTATCAAATTATCGCCATAAGTGATGAAAACAACGAAAACCGAAGTGAACCAGTAACCACCGAAATCACCATCCCTGCTAAGCCAGAAGAAGAGATAGAAATACTACCACCAGATGAAGGTGAAGATGAAGAAGCTGATGAAGACGGTGATAGTAATGGAGATGGACTGCCAGATATCATTGCACCTCCTGGAGATGGTGTAGAAAACAACAATCAAGGAAATAGTGAAACGAACCAAAATAACGAAAATAATAATTAAACACAAAACCCTCACAAATGTGAGGGTTTTATTTTTTCAACAGCTGAATTTTATAATATTGTTTTTTTAATTCATTAAAAAGCTCTGAAAGTTGTACAAAGGAATGATAATGGTTTGGTTTATCAATAATAAACTCAAGTCTCTCATTTATATTTATTGGTTTATGAGCTAGTGTGATGACTGAATCTTTCCACTTTTTCAAGCTAGGTACACGCATTTCATTTGCCCAAAATAAAAGTTGAAGAAACAAAGCGATTGATAAGATCATGGGTTCTTTTGCTTTTTGACGTTCCCTCTTTTCAAATAGAGCATGGAGAAGCTCATGTTTCTCTTCCCATAACTTAAAAATTACTGGGATATATACGTCTAGCTTTAGCCAAGGCTTGTCTATTTGAGCAATGTTATATGCCATATCATAAGCAAATGGACTCTCTAAAAGTAGTTCTCTAGGCTCTTTGTCAAAATTAAGAATAAAGGAATTTAAGTCGTTGTTAAAAAATAAGGGATTTCGAAACTCATCCGGAATTATGAATGTGTTATTTTGAACCAACGATTTCTCTCCCCTTCATTCTTTTTTGACCTTCTCTACATAATACCAACAATGGACACTTTGGACACTGTGGAGATTGTGCCTTGCAATGATATCTGCCAAAGAAAATCATTCGATGATGAGTAACCGACCATTCATCTTTTGGTACTTTTCTCATTAGTGTTTTTTCTACTTCCAATACAGAGTCTTTCCATCTGCAAATAGCAAGACGCTTGCTCACTCTTTCCACATGAGTATCAACAGCTATAGCAGGTTCATTAAAAGCAACCGAAACTACGACATTGGCTGTTTTCCTCCCGACACCAGGAAGTTTTGTTAATTCATCTCGGTCAGTTGGTAATATTCCGTTATAATCGTGAATGAGCATCTCACATAAAGCCCGAATGTTCTTTGCCTTATTGCGATACAACCCGATTGAACGAATATCTTGTTGTAGTTCTTCAAGACTCACGGCTAAATAATCCTCAGGAGTTTTATATTTCTGAAATAATGATTTTGTCACCTTATTTACTAGTGCATCCGTACATTGTGCCGAAAGCGATACAGCAATAACCAATTCAAAAGGATTGCTATGAACTAATTCACAATGTGCATCAGGAAACATTTCCCCCATTTGATCTAAACAATACCGTATTTGTGTTTTATTTAACATACTATCACCTATCTAAAATGTAAAAGTTTTTTATGATTCTAACCAATTATAAAATGGGATTGATCGCTTATATTCTGATGGGGAGTCATTCATTTGTTTTTGCTTCTGTTGGAATTGGCGAAATTTTTGTGAATGTGCTTGAGCCTGTTCAATTGTTTGAATTCCATTTTTCTTCCATTCAAACAAAATACGATCGATATAGCGAAAATTTAATTTACCACTCATGACTGCTTCTCGTAATGCCGCTTTGATAATAGATGGATCATGATGATCTTGATCTAACCACATTGTTAAGGTTTCATACTCAAACGGAGATAATGCTCTACCGAATTCATTTTCAAAGATAGAATAGAGATTTACTTCATCAGTTTTAGTTATTATTTGTTCATTTTTCATGTCTTCGAACAATAACAATTGCACTAATTTTTCCCAAAGTGGGACTAATGAATAGCTTTCATAGATAATGCCTTGTTGATCTGATTCCTCATTTAATGCTAAGAAGCCCTTTTGAACCAATTTTCTTAAGATATCTGAACACTGTGTATCTGATAAAGTCATTATATGTGAAAGTTCCGTAGGGGTAGGAAATGTATTCCCATTCTCAATAAACGTCATAACTTGAATTAATAGCATAAATTCTTCTTCATTTAAACCTAGTGATTTATAATTTACAATTAAAAGTTTGGGAATCGAAATCGTCCCCTGTTCAAACCATTTAATCATTTTCTCTTTGTTCATTCTAAACACCTCATTACTAGTATAACACGGATAAGTTCCAGTGGTTAGGTTGAATAATTGGTTAAAATGCATAAAAAAATTCCCAAAACGGGAATTTTTTTATGGATATAAACGGTTTAATAGTCTCGGGAAAGGAATGGTTTCTCTTACGTGTTCTACCCCACTTAACCAAGCTACTGTTCTTTCTAAACCTAATCCAAAGCCGGAATGTGGAACAGAACCATATTGGCGAAGTTCTAGATACCATTTATATGCATCACTAGTTAATCCATGTTCTTCAAGGCGCTTCTTTAATAAGTCTTGATCGTGAATTCGCTCAGAACCACCGATGATTTCACCATATCCCTCTGGAGCAATTAAATCTGCGCACAATACAACATCGTCACGGTCTGGATGTGGCTGCATATAAAACGGTTTTATCCCTGTTGGGTAGTGAGTAATAAAGACTGGTTTATCAAAGCTTTCCGCAATAGCAGTCTCATGAGGTGATCCAAAATCATCTCCCCACTTTATGTCATTAAACCCTTTATCATGTAAGAATTTAATGGCATCATCATAAGAAATTCGTGGAAATGGCGCTACAATTTTTTCTAATTTCGCCGTATCTCTGCCTAATGTCTTTAACTCTAAATCACAATTTTTTAGAACAGATTGAGCGATAAATGAAACATAATCTTCTTGAACCTTTAGATTATCTTCGAATTCATAAAACGCCATCTCTGGTTCTATCATCCAAAATTCAATCAAATGACGTCTCGTTTTTGATTTTTCTGCTCTGAAGGTTGGTCCAAAAGAAAACACTTTTCCTAAAGCCATTGCTGCTGCTTCCATATATAATTGTCCACTTTGAGAAAGATAAGCATCTTCATCAAAATATTTCGTCGCAAAAAGCTCTGTAGTTCCTTCTGGAGCACTTCCTGTTAAGATTGGAGGATCGACTTTAGTAAACCCGTTTTCATTAAAAAACTCATAAGTTGCTCTGATTATTTCATTTCTAATTTTCATCACAGCATGCTGTCTTTTTGATCTTAACCATAAATGACGGTGATCCATCAGAAACTCGGTTCCATGTTCTTTTGGGGTAATTGGATAATCCACTGACTCATGAATAACCTTAATATCTTTAACAGCTAACTCATAACCAAACTGAGATCTCTCATCCTCGTTAATGACCCCAGTTACATAAAGGGATGTCTCTTGAGTGATCGATTTCGCTTTAGAAAATACCTCTTCATCTACTTCAGCCTTAACGACTACTCCTTGAATAAAACCTGTACCATCTCGTAATTGTAAAAAAGCTATTTTTCCACTTGAACGTTTATTCGATAACCAAGCACCTATTGTCACTTCTTGTCCAACATATTGATGCACTTGAGAAATAGTTGTTTTCACGTGTTTTTCCCTCCAAGACTCAAAAATCAATCGTATGTATTATTATATTACACTAACTATTACAACAGTTTATTATACCGTTCTCATTGATTCTAAGCAAATATAAATAGGAAAAAGCCAAGGGAAATCACATCCTTTGGCTACTTAATGATTACTTCAAGTTTTTAACAACAAATTGGTGAATACGTTCAACTGCTTTTTCTAATAATTCAAGTGAGGTAGCATACGATAGTCTTACATTTTCAGGTGATCCAAATCCTGATCCTGGGACGACTGCAACCTTTACATCGTCTAACAGACCTTTTGCAAATTCATCGACATTTGCAAAGCCTGTTTTTTCAGCAGCTTCTTTTACATTCGGGAATAAGTAAAATGCCCCTTGTGGTTTAATACATGAAACACCAGGAATCGCTACAAGCTTTTCATGGATAATATTTAACCTTTCCTCAAATGCCACTCTCATTTCTTCTACTGGTGCCTGAGTACCATTGTAAGCAGCAATTGAACCAAATTGGGCAATTGAAGTAGGATTCGATGTGCTATGGCTTGCAAGATTAGTCATTGCTTTAATAATTTCTTTATTCCCAGCTGCATATCCAATTCTCCAACCAGTCATTGAATGTGACTTAGAAACTCCATTGATGATGACCGTTTGTTCTTTTAACTCAGGAGATAATTGTGCAATTGACACATGCTTATTATCTGCATAAATTAACTTTTCATAAATTTCATCAGACACGATTAAGATATCATGTTTTAAGCATATTTCACCAAGTGCCTTTAGTTCTTCTTCTGAATAGATCATCCCTGTTGGATTACTTGGGGAATTAATAACAACGGCTTTCGTTTTTGAAGTAATACCTGCTTCCAATTGCTCAGGAGTAATTTTAAATTCATTTTCTTCTTTACCTTCTACATAAACGGGAACACCTTCAGCTAATTTCACTTGTTCCGGATAGCTAACCCAATATGGAGTAGGGATGATGACTTCATCTTCCTCATCAAGAATAACTTGAAATAACGTATATAGTGCGTGTTTAGCACCTGAACAAACAATAATTTCAGAAGGATCATACGTAATTTCTTGATCACGTTTGAACTTTTCTACAATTTCCTTCTTAAGTGTCGCTAAGCCACCAGTTGGCGTATATTTTGTATGCCCTTCATTCATCGCTTTTATGGCAGCATCAATAATATGCTGTGGTGTATTAAAGTCTGGTTCACCGGCTCCAAGACCAATTACATCATGACCAGCTGCTTTCAATTCTTGTGCCTTTGCTGTAATTTCTAATGTTGTAGATGGTGTTAATGAAGATACTCTTTTTGCTAATTTCATTTCGTTTCCCCCTAGTTACGGTTTAATTAATATCCAAAATTGTCCTGTTTCAAAATAAGCACGATAATAGGTTAACCTGTTATTCTGATCAAGATATATGATCTCCCAAATAGGAGTATCTTTGCCATTGGAATCCTTCTCAATCCCTAATTTAATGGAGCGAATTTCCTTTGGATTAAGAGATGGATTACTAAGTAAAATCTGTAGAGCCTCTTCTTTGCTAACTCCAGTACTTGGTTTTCGTGTAACCGTGTTTTCCTCTATATCTTCTGGAAGAAAAACAATCACTTTTTCCCCGTTCAGGTCATCACCTGTAAATATATGATATGTCTTTGTGCCATAATAGGTTGTTACATCGTCTATATTCTGCAACATATTCTCATTAACTACTTTAGCATGAGCTATTTGTTGCTCGTCCAATTTTACTTTCATTGTACTTTGATATAATGCAATTGATCGCCAACTAACAACAATTAAAAGTAATACAAAAATGATGAAGAACCACTTTTTCATAAATAAAACACTTCTTTATGTACGATAAATCGTAAAAATCGCTGTATTTTGATCTTTTTGATCAAGTGCTAAACCAAACATTAAATCTTGGTGTTTTAATGTTCTATTTAAACTATCAACAATTTTGTATAAATCTGGAGAATGTTGTATCTTGACTGTTGATAGGATTTCAATTTTACTTTCCACAATAATTTCCTCCTACATGCATCACAAATTTTTCTACTTATATCAGTCAACCGCAAAGGTAACAATATAATTACTACAACAAATAGTTGAAGTACATCTTTATCCATTATAACAGGTGAATCCACCTTTACGTTAATAAATTTCTCAAAAAATTTCTCCTACCTCACACACATTTTCCTGTCTTTATGACAGGTTTTTTTATTTTACTTATTACTTGAAGTAATAAAAGAAAATGCTGCTATTGACTGCAGCATTCCCTTATACTTGTGTCGAACTTTCAACTGAAATCGTAATAATCTCATAATCATTTTTATTGCATTTTATTGAAATGTTCCCAAGCTGTTTGGTTAAATAAATGTCGATCCAAGTTTCTTGAAGCCTTTCAATCACTCCCTGACTAAGTGGCACACCCCTCTTTTGAAAAATAATCGCCACTTGTGGGTCTACATGCTCTATAAAGGACTCAGATGTACCCTTTTTACTGGCAAATTCAGGTACCTTAATGATATCCACATCGGATAAATCCATTTCATTTAATAGTTGTTTTTCAATTTCAATATTTGAACTGGTCATATAGAGTACTTTATGGTTGCCGTACGTTAAAAGTAAATCCATTCCTAAAGAACCTTCAATATCCTCAGATTCCTGGATAACATGAATAGTTAAATCTGGTAATAGAGTATGCTTATCTCCCTTTTTCCACTTTATAACGTTTTTTTTATCTTTTACAAATGGTTCTGTCGAATGTTCACCAACAATAAAGTTTCCAATTACATAATTTGAAGCTAACCAATCCATATTCGAATTATATTCATTATTTTTTTTGGTTAAAATAACCGTGTCTATATGTGTAATATTATACATATTTAATAATTCATTAAGCTGCCCAGTAGTGGCAGGACCACCAGTATTAATTAAAATGGTTTTACCATTCCCATGTTGGATTAAGGTTGCCTCACCACTAGGCAAATCCAGAAATGTTAATGCCATTTGATCTTCTTTTAGTTTTAAATCTACTTTCTCGATATCCGTTGGTATATCATTACTAGAAAGAGCAGTAAGGAAAACACTTGAAATTATGACACATAGCAAAAAAAACTTTTTCAAACCTGATCCTCCACCATTTCTCTAGTTTAACAATTTATAACCAATCCTTTACCTTTTTTAATAACGAAGGTAATGGATCTTCATAATATGAAACATTTGGAATAGATAATAAGAAATTCTTCCCATAACTCGTGGTTGAAATACGTCGATCCATCACAAATACGATTCCTTTATCATGTTTAGACCGAATTAGCCTTCCAAATCCTTGTTTAAAACGCATAATGGCCTCTGGTAGAGATAACTCATAAAAGGGATTTCCCCCTTGAATCCTTAATTGATTTTCCTTAGCTGAAAAAACAGGATCGTTCGGATTTGTAAAAGGTAACCGGACGATTACTAACGCTGATAACTTCTCACCAGGAATATCGACTCCTTCCCAAAAGCTATTTGTTCCTAATAAGATCGCTTTTTCGAAGGCTTTAAAGTTTTTTGTTAATTTTACTTTACTTCCACCACTAATGCCTTGACCAAGAATCATAAATTCCTCCAACTGTTGCTTCCCCTTTAAAAGCTTGTAGGAATTTTTCAACATATCATAGGACGTAAATAGAATTAACATCCTCCCTTTTGTCACTTGAGCTATTCGTACAATATGGTCAACTAATGTAGGAATAAAGTAATGCTCACTCACATCTGGAATGTCTGTTGGTAACAAAAGAACAGCTTGTTTCCTCATATCAAATGGCGTTTCAATCTTCAAGGTTTTGGGTTGGAAATCTGAAAGCCCAACATTTTTTATTGTATAATCAAAAGAATTATTAACCGTTAAGGTAGCGGATGTAAGAACAACACTTTTTTTCTTTGTAAATAAACGGTCTGCTAGCAAGGTTGATACATCTATCGGTTGACTATAGATGGCTGTAGCATTCTTTGCTCCTTTTAAATTTGCCTCAATCCAAGTTACGTCTTCTTTATGTGTCTGAGATATTAAGCTTTCAAGTGTATCTATCTGTTCTTTTAATTTAAAGATTAGTGAAAAATAATCAGATACAATGGCATATTGAAGCGGTGTAATCATATGATAGCTTTGATTCATTAATTTGTTTTGTTGTTGAGCAATTTTTAATAGCTCTGCCTTTTGAATAAGAATAGAATCGAGTATTTCTACAATTCCTTGCCACTTAACATTTGATTCCTGTTCAGTTTTTAAATAGTAGCTTACTCGGTTCTGTTCGTCTGTATCTCGATCAACCTCTTCAACAACATAGCTGTGTATCATCCTAAATAATTCATCCACACTTACTTTTAAATTTTTTAGTTGTTCGTCAACATTTACAACCAAGTTCTTTTCGATTCCAACTGAACTA
>JBEQAC010000003.1:0-55479 GCA_041640535.1 Bacillaceae bacterium | reverse complement strand
CGTTCATCCTGAGCCAGGATCAAACTCTCCGATAAGAGATATTTGATTGCTCAAATAAAATAATAAAAAGATTAAACGTTGACGCTTGATTTGATTGTTATGTTTAGTTTTCAAAGAACTTGTCCACCGCTTTATTGAAGCAGCTTTATTATATTATCACTTCGTGTTTTTTAAGTCAACAAGTTTTTTTAACTTATTTTTTTAAAAAATTTAGTTCGTCAGAAGCGACGTTTATTAATATACCACTTACTTATATACTTTGCAACACTTTTTATACGAGGTTTATTTTGGTAAATTATTTTTCCCGTAAAATATAAAGAAGAGGATTTCCTTCACCTAGGAAATCCTCTTCTTTGAGTGTTCATCTTACCCTCATTATTTATTACGCATTTGTGGGAATAGAAGTACATCTCTAATTGAAGGAGAGTTTGTAAGCAACATAACTATGCGGTCAATTCCGATACCAAGTCCACCAGTTGGAGGCATACCATACTCAAGCGCTTCGATAAAATCTTCATCCATCATATGAGCTTCATCATTACCTTGCGCACGTTCTTCTAATTGCGCTTCAAATCGTTGACGTTGATCAATTGGGTCATTTAATTCAGTAAATGCATTTGCATGTTCACGTGCAACGATAAACAATTCAAAACGATCAGTGAAACGCTCATCTTCAGGGTTCTTTTTCGCTAAAGGAGAGATTTCAACTGGATGTCCAAAGATAAAGGTTGGCTGAATTAGCTTTTCTTCAACTTTTTGCTCGAAGAATTCATTCACAATGTGACCATATAACATATTGTCGTTAATAGCTACACCATGTTCTTTCGCGAGCTCTCTAGCTTCCTCTACACTCATCTCTTTCCAGAAATCTACACCAGTATATTCTTTAATTGCATCTACCATATGAAGTCTTTTCCATTCAGGTTTTAGGTCAACTTCATATTCTCCATACTGTACAGTCGTTGTACCAAGTACCTCTTCAGCAATATGAGCAATTAGATTTTCGGTTAAGCTCATAATATCCTTATAATCCGCATAGGCTTCATATAGTTCGATCATGGTAAATTCAGGGTTGTGTCTAGTAGACACTCCCTCATTACGGAATACTCGACCAATTTCATAAACCTTTTCAAGACCACCGACAATTAATCGTTTTAAATGAAGTTCAATTGCAATTCTCATGTATAGTGGGATGTCTAATGCATTATGGTGAGTAATAAATGGACGAGCAGATGCGCCGCCAGGAATGGAGTGCATCATCGGTGTTTCAACCTCTAAATAACCGTTATCATCTAGGTATCTACGCATTGCTCGGATAATTTGACTGCGCATAATAAACGTATCTTTACTCTCTGGATTCATAATTAAATCTAGATAGCGCTGACGGTAACGTTGCTCTACATCTTTTAGACCATGGAATTTTTCAGGAAGTGGTCTTAATGCTTTAGATAGTAATTCAAATGATTGAACTTTAATTGACAGTTCACCTACATTTGTTTTAAATACCGCACCAGTTACTCCGACTATGTCCCCTAAGTCCGCTGTGTTAAATACATCATATTGATCATCACCTACAGCATCTTTACGCACATATAATTGGATTTGGCCAGTTTGATCTTGAATATGAGCAAAACCAGCTTTCCCTTTTCCACGTTTGGTTTTAATTCTACCAGCAATTGTCACCGAGATTTCTTTTTCATCTAACTCCTCTTTTGAAATGCCATCGTATAAAGCTACTAATTCTTCGGTAGAGTGTGTACGTTCAAATCTTTTACCAAATGGATCTAGTCCTTTTTCACGCAATGTATGTAATTTCTCTCTTCTAACTAACAACTGATCGTTTAATTCTTCACTCATAAGATCAACTCCACATTATTTTTCATATATATTTAAGTTTTAGTATGTAATTTACTTGCTGATTTACCTTTCCGTTTATCCTAATATACAAGCAGAAAAACTGCCAGTATTCAACTGGCAGTATATCATGCATCATTACGGGTATTATAAATGTTGAAAACGATTGATGTCAAACCACTTGTACATTACTTTGTTGTTTTTGCTCTACGTCATATACAAACTCATCCAGTAACGTGACTAGCTCTTTTCTGGTATTACACTCATTTACCGAGTTTCTAACCGTCGCATTCCCACGAATTCCTTTCAAGTACCATGCTGCATGTTTACGCATTTCTCTTACTGCTATACTTTCATTTTTTAAATCGATTAGTCGATCTAAATGTAGAATACAAACGTCAATCTTTTCTCTTACACTTGGCTCTGGGATAAGTTCTCCACTTTCGAGATATTTAACAGTTTGATAAATCATCCATGGATTCCCTAAAGCAGCGCGACCAATCATGACACCGTCTACGCCTGTTTCATCCAGCATTCGTTTGGCATCTTGAGGAGTTTGAACATCTCCATTTCCGATAACAGGAATATCCACTGATTGTTTTACCTCTTTAATGATATCCCAATTCGCATGTCCTTCGTACATTTGCACTCTTGTTCTTCCGTGAAGAGCGACAGCCTTACCGCCCGCTCGCTCAACAGCTCGTGCATTTTCGACAGCGAAGATATGGTCTTCGTCCCAGCCCATTCTCATTTTTACTGTAACTGGTTTATCCACTGCATCTACAACAGCTGATACCATCTCATAGATTTTATTCGGATCAAGTAGCCATTTGGCACCTGCATCACATTTTGTTATTTTCGGTACAGGGCAGCCCATGTTAATATCAATAATATCTGCCGTTGTATTTTTATCAACAAATTTAGCGGCTTCTACTAGAGTTTCTTTTTCGCCGCCAAAAATTTGTAAGCTTAGCGGCTTCTCACGCTCATCAATATATAGCATTCCCATTGTTTTAGCATTGTTATATAAAATCGCCTTATCGCTTACCATTTCAGCACATACTAGGCCAGCACCAAACTCTTTTACTGTTAAGCGGAATGCAGAATTACAAACCCCTGCCATTGGCGCTAACACGACCTGGTTCTTCATTTGGATATCACCGATTTTTAACATAGTAACCCTCCTTTTTGAGTACCTATTCTTTCGGAGCTAACTCATTTATAGGCACATTTAGTATTTTTGCAACATCTTTTATTAGATCATCAGTGGGCAGGCGATTTCCTCGTTCTACCTCTCCTAATACAGATACAGAAACACCAAGATTCTTTGCAAACCCTTCTTGGGTATATCCTTTTAGTTTTCGAAAAGCTCGTATACGTCTTCCCCACTTTTCTGCTTCCATATTCGAACTCCTTCTTTATCTTGTAATCCTGCTACCAGTGAAGATAACGATATCCTCGAAATAGGCAATTCTATTGTATGATCAATTTCCAACAATGGAATAAGAACGAACGCTCGCTCTGTCATCCGTGGATGAGGAATTTCTAACATCTCTGTTTCAATATTTTCGTGATTATATAACAAAATGTCAAGGTCTAATGTTCTCGGTCCCCATCGAATGCTTCTTTTTCTCCCAAACTCTTCCTCAATGTTTTGATTAACTCGCAGTAAATCAACAGGTGATAAACCTGTTTTTACTTTAATTACCATGTTTAAAAACAAGTCTTGCTCAAGAAAGCCTACTGGTGCAGTTTCATAAATGGAAGATGTCGATAAAACCTCAATTTGACTATGTTCATTTAGACTTTTGACCGCTTGAAACAGAAGGTTTGATCGATCACCAAGATTTGAGCCCATTCCGATATATGCAATATTCTTCATCTAGCGACTCCTTTTTATCTCTACTGCCACAGAATGATAGTGACCATGAATCGGTGGATTAGGTTTAATCATTTTTACTCTACAAGACATAACAGTGGGAAAATCATTTAAGACAACACCCGCTATGGCTTCAGCAACTGCCTCTATTAACTTAAATGGTTTTCCTTCCACTATCTCTTTACAGGCTGTATATAGAATTGCATAGTTAATGGTTGTTTGTAAATCATCCGTTTGTCCCGCTTTTTTTAAATCTACCTCAACTTCTAAATCAACTACAAAACGCTGACCCAGCTTTGTTTCTTCAGGGAGGACTCCGTGATAGCCATAAAACTCCATTTGATTTACATATATTTTATCGATGATCATCTCCCCCTTTTCCTACCAAAACATCCATCATTTTTGCCATTTTCACATTCATTGAAACATTATGTACTCGAACAAAACTAAATCCTTTTTGGATACCAAGACACGTCGTTGCACCTGTTCCTTCATCTCTTTGTTCAGGTGGTAAATCAAGCACATGTCCAATAAATCTCTTTCTTGAAGTACCTAATAACAAAGGGTAGCCTAGCTGAGTAAACTGTTCTAGGTTCTGCATCACTTGGATATTATGATGAAAATCTTTCGCAAAACCAATTCCAGGGTCCAGAATAATTTTATCATCCTTTACACCAGCAGCCTTTACAATATCAATACTTTCTTGTAGGTCTTGAATCATATCTTGAATTAAATGATTGTAGTCCTTATTTGTTCGATTATGCATTAATATGATTGGTACATCATATTCTGCAGCAACCGTAGCCATTTGGTCATCGGCTTTCGCTCCCCAAACATCATTGATAATATGGGCGCCAGCCTCAATCGCTTTTCTTGCTACTTCTGCTTTATATGTATCTATCGAAATCGGGACATCTACTGCAGCCGCCACTGCTTTTATCGTCGGGACTACCCTTTCCAACTCTAGCTCAACTGAAACCTTTTCTGCTCCTGGTCTAGTAGATTCTCCACCAATATCAATGATATCAACACCTTGCTCCACCATGCTTTTTGCGTGTTCTACAGCTAACTCTACATCACTATATCGACCACCATCCGAAAACGAATCAGGGGTACGATTTAATATCCCCATTACATATGTCTTCTTCTGATAAGAAAATTCATAGGGCCCACAAATAAGGCGTTTGTTTTTCAGAAAGTCCATTGAAACCAATGTAATCGTTCCTTCCCTTATAATTCATTTCTGCTCCATAATGTTTTTCGGTGTTCACCATAAAGCAGTTGTAGTCTTTTCGTATGTATTCCATTACTTCCCGGGAAATCCACATCACCTAATTGGTTAATAGGAACAATTTCCTGAATTGAATTTGTAACAAAGATTTCATCACTTTTGATTAAATCATTAGGTGTAAATAGACCTTCTGATACAGCATAACCTAAGGTTTCCATCACCTTGATTAAATACTGACGCGTGATTCCATTTAAAATTCCTGTTTCTAATGAAGGTGTATAGAATGTATTATTCTTAATCCAAAAGAGATTTGAAGTGATTCCCTCGGATAAGTAGCCTTCTTTTGTAAGGAAAATCCCTTCTTTTGACGGATCTGGACCAATTTCTCGCTTCGCATATATATTATTAAGAAAATGATGAGATTTTAATCGAAAGGTGCCCTCTGGAGTATTACGAAGGGTTTGTAGAAGGACCATTTGTTTTTCTTGAACAAAGGGAGGAATTGGCTTTGCAAATACGATAATAGTTGGCTTCGTATAGGTCTCTACTTGAAGACCAATTTCTCCTTCACCAGCCGATACATTAAAGCGAATATAAGCATCTTTTAGTTGATTCGCATTTAGTGTATCTCTTAGGATTTCTTCAATTCCTTCTTTTGTAAATTTGAACTCTATCTTCATTTCAACCAAACTCTGTCTTAAACGCATAAGATGGTCATCTAATAGAAAGGGATGACCATCGTATACTCTCAATGTTTCAAATAACCCTAGACCATAGATATAACCATGGTCGAAGGGTGATATTCTTGCATCTTCCTGTTTAATTATTGAACCATTTAAATAGATGAACATGAAGTCTGCTCATTCCTCTTATATTTACTAATAAAGTTCTGCAGCATTTGCTTCCCGTAAGAAGTCATGATGGATTCAGGATGAAACTGAACACCCTCCACCGGAAGGGTTTTATGTTTAAGAGCCATAATTTCACCTTCTTGTGTCCATGCGGTCACTTCAAGACAATCTGGCAATGTTTCTTTTTTTACAATTAACGAATGGTAGCGTGTAGCTGTAAATGGATTATCTAATCCTTCAAAAATCGTTTCATTATTATGATGCATTTGTGATGTTTTCCCATGCATAAGTCTTTCCGCACGAACGACATCACCACCAAACACTTGAGCAATCGATTGATGACCTAAGCACACACCGAAGATCGGAATTTTTCCAGCAAAGTATTCAATCGCTTCTAGACTAATCCCCGCTTCGTTTGGACTACAAGGGCCTGGGGATATCATTAAGAATTCAGGATTTAATTCCTCAATATCTTTAATCGTAATTTCATCGTTACGTTTCACGACAAGGTCTTGTCCTAACTCACCTAAATATTGTACTAAATTAAAAGTAAAAGAATCATAATTATCAATCATTAATATCATTTTTCTCACCTCATACTCGATTTTTCTCTAACTCAGCTTCACTCAATTCTTTTGCCTTCCATAGTGCCATTGCTTTCTTTAATGATTCCTTATATTCATGACTAGGATTAGAATCAATCACTATTCCAGCTCCGGCTTGTACATGTGCCATTCCATCCTTCGCAACCATAGTACGAATCGCAATGTTTAGTTCCATTTCGCCAGAAAAACTAATCCAACCTATAGAACCAGTATATACTCCTCTTCTTACAGGCTCAAGCTCTTCTATGATTTCCATTGTTCGAACCTTTGGGGCACCTGTTATTGTACCTCCAGGAAACGTTGCTTTGATCACATCATAGGCATGATGTCCTTCTGCAAGATTCCCCCTAACATTTGAAACGATATGCATCACATGGGAGTATTTTTCAATCACCATAAATTCATTTACTTCCACCGTCCCATATTCACATACTCTACCAATATCGTTTCGCTCTAAATCAACAAGCATGACATGCTCAGCACGTTCTTTTTCACTTTCGATCAATTCATTTGCTAAAACAAGGTCCTCTTGTTCATTCTTCCCTCTGGACCTTGTGCCCGCAATTGGTCTTGTACTTATTTCTTTTCCCTTTTTCTTTACCAATAGTTCGGGTGAACCGCTCACGAGCTCGAATTCAGGAAATTTTATATACGACATATAGGGCGAAGGATTGATTTTTCTAAGCGACTCATAAATCTCAAAAGGATGTGTTTTTAATTGCTGAGATTGTCTTACTGATAAATTTACTTGAAAAACATCCCCTTGTGCAATATATTCTTGCACCTGAAGAACGGCTTTCTTAAACTCATTCTCAGACAACGAAACATGTTTTTCATCACTGTTTACTAGGTTTAAGAATGGATATGTCCATGAAGTTTCATCGGACGTCCATTGATGTTCTAAATATTCGAGTCTTTTTTCTGCCTCCGCTTGGTCAGTTCTAAAATGGGTGATTAGCCACAAGGCTTTCTCATCATGATCATAGACGAAGACATCATTAAAGATCATAAAGTAAATATCCGGTGTATTTAGATCATCTTTGGCAAGCGTAGGGAGCTCTTCGATATACCTTGCATAATCATAACTGACAAATCCAATGGCTCCTCCTTGAAAATCAGGGTATGTAGGGTTATCCTCTGTCTCATAAGCCTCCATCCACGCGCGCATTAATTCTAAAGGTTCGCCTTTTTTTATTTCTTTTGACTGATGATCCGGTAGAGTAATTTCTAGTTCCTCATCCTTTCCCTTAAGAATGGCAAAGGGATGAAGTCCAATAATACTGTACTTTCCTCCACGCCCACTTTCTAACAATACATGGTGCGACTCATTTCTCGATAGTTCCTTATATTTAGTAAACCAGTCTCTATGTCCATATGGGATTTTTTTTGCTAATGGGGTTCTTTTATGTTGCACATTTCCACACTCCTCGACACTCACATATTCACTATTGTACAGTATTCCCTAATTAATCTCATCTATTGAGTTAGAGGTGTAGTAAAAAACCCCTACCCGTTTATAGGGTAAGGGTCGACGTCTTATTCTTGTTCGAATTGGTATAATGGAGTACTTAAGTAGCGCTCACCATTACTTGGTATAACCGCTAATACCTTTTTACCTTTACCTAATTCTTTCGCAACTTTTAATGCCGCAAAAATAGCTGCACCTGATGAAATTCCACCAAGAAGTCCTTCTTCACGTGCTGCGCGACGGGAAGTTTCGAAGGCTTCTTCATTTTTAACTGTGATTACTTCATCATAAATTTCTGTATCTAAAATGTCAGGAACAAATCCAGCTCCAATCCCTTGGATTTTGTGAGGTCCTGGTTTACCACCTGATAATACTGGTGAATCTGTTGGTTCAACAGCGACAATCTTTACATTAGGAAATTTTTCTTTAATCACTTGCCCTACCCCAGTAATCGTACCACCAGTACCGATACCAGAGATAAATGCATCTAAGCCATCGCTCATTTGTTCTGCGATTTCTTTACCAGTTGTATTACGGTGAACTTCAGGGTTTGCAGGATTCTTGAATTGTTGTGGCATAAAATAGCCATGTTCTTTTGCAAGCTCTTCTGCTTTACGAATCGCTCCACCCATTCCTTCTGGACCTGGAGTTAATACTAATTCCGCACCATAAGCACGTAATAGATTGCGACGCTCTAAGCTCATTGTTTCAGGCATAACAAGGACAGCTTTAATCCCTTTTGCAGCAGCAACCATTGCTAACCCAATTCCTGTGTTACCACTTGTTGGTTCAACGATTGTGTCGCCTTCCTTTAATTTACCTTCTGCTTCAGCTGCTTCGATCATCGCAAGAGCAATACGATCCTTAACACTGCTTCCAGGGTTCATGAATTCTAATTTCAAATAAACATCTGCACTGTTTTCATCAACTAATCTGTTTAATTTAACAATCGGAGTTTGTCCAATTAACTCATGAATCGAATTTGCTACACGTACCATTTTACTCCCACCTCTTAATCCCTAGTATTTTTATTGGTTTTGTTTACAATGTACCAATTGTTGTCTAAATTGTCAATCACTTTTACTCGACATTTTTGATATCATTGTTTTTTTTCGTAAAACCATGATACCTCTGCTTCTTCCCAAAATGATTGAATGGATAAAGCACCTTGTACCTGTTCAATGGCAATTTGCCTTTTGATTTGGTCCTTTACATCTTCATAAGTATAAGTTACCCCTTGAATAAACTCATGCACCAAGACAATCGAATATCCTTCTTCTACCTTTATTGGTTTGCTCCAATCATTTACATTTAATTCACTTGCAGCATCAATATATCCAGCTGGTACATATTCATTATCTGCCGAAACAAATCCTAGTTCTCCACCTTGGTTTGCAGAGAATTCATCAATCGACTTTTCCATTGCCAGTGCTGTAAAGCTTGAGCCCGCTTCAAGCTCTTTCGCTACTTGTTCTGCTTCCACCAACGTCTTTACCACAATATGTGAAAGGTGATACGTATTTGGAATATCGTATAGCTCTTTATTTTGATCATAAAATCGTTTAAGTTCATCCTCAGAAATGACAGCATCCTTTGTCACTAATTCTTCTAATAATAAACTTAACTCAATTTGCTCTCGCCAATGTTCATCATTTATTTTTTCATAGTCTAGCGGATGATACATTGTTTTAATCATGGTCATTTCTCGTTCCATCGTTTCAGATGAGATCTCAATTTGATACTTATCAGCCATTTTCTTAATGACAATTTCATCAATCATATCCTCTAACGTTTGCTGACCATATCTCGATTCTAGTTTATTTAACCATTCTTGCCTTGATATGGTGATATTCCCAATACTAGCAACCGCTTCTTCTAGTGTACTCCCCACCTCAACACTAGGTTCAACCTGTTTTATATCTCCTCTATTAACAGATAGAAAATAGCTAACGGTTATAAAATTCAGTAGTATTAACGAAGCGATGATGGTCCATAACCCCTTTGAATTCATAACTTCCTCTCCCTGAAAGCTTATTTCACTTGCTGTTTCAGCTCAATTAACTGTTCTTTTGTAAAATGATACGTTTCATTACAAAAATGACATTGAGCATCTGCTTTCCCATCTTCATCAATCATTTCTTGTATTTCTTGTTCTCCTAAACTAATAATGGCATTTTCAAGTCTTTCACGCGAACAAGGGCAGTGGAAGGAAACATCTACTCGATCTAAGATTTTCACTTCATCTTTCCCTAAAACTTCATAGAGAATCTCTTCAGGAGTGAGTCCTTTTTCAATCAAACTCGAAATCGGAGGGATTGTATTTAACCTGTTTTCAATAAATGTAATTGTCTCTTCACTCGTTCCAGGCATGAGTTGAATCAAAAACCCTCCTGCAGCAAGGATCGAGTTATCTGGATTCACCAATACCCCTACTCCTACTGACGATGGAACTTGTTCTGATGAGACTAAATAATATGTAAAATCTTCCCCTAATTCACCTGAAACAATCGGAATCTGTCCTGAAAATTGTTCTCTCATTCCAAGGTCTTTTACAACCGTTAATGTTCCACTTGTGCCAACGGCTCTTCGAACATCTAATTTGCCGTGCTCATTTAAATCAAAGTGTGTTTGCGGATTGGTGACATATCCCCTAACCTCTCCTTTAGCATTACTGTCTACTAAAATAATACCAATTGGGCCTCCACCTTCAATTTTAATGGTAAGTTTATCCTCACCTTTTAGTAGTGATCCCAACATGACACCTGCTGTCATCGCTCTCCCTAACGCTGCAGAAGCTGTTGGCCAAGTCTGATGTCTGATCTGAGCTTCAGCAACTGTTTCCGTTGAACGGATGGCATATGCTCTTATTTGCGAATTATAAGCAAGTGCTTTAATTAAATAATCTTTCTTCATCAAGAAACTCCTTTCGATGGTGTAAATCTGGAAGCAATCATCACTTTATTAATTTTCCCTATAATCTTAAAAAACCTTCCCTATCTTTTTTGATCAATATTTCTTTGAAAAATCAATTGTAATCCTTTTAGTGTTAGGAAAGGATCAATAATATCAATGACATCAGATTCTTTAGAGATTAACGATGCCAATCCTCCCGTGGCGATTACCTTAGGCTCTGTTTGTGCATGTTCCTTAAATCGTTTAACGATTCCTTCTACTTGTCCTACATAACCGTATAAAATCCCTGCCTGCATCGCACTAACCGTGTTTTTCCCGATAACCTCATCCGGTCTAGCAATTTCAATTCTCGGTAGCTTTGCCGCACGGGAATATAAGGCTTCAGTGGAAATATTAATTCCAGGGGCTATTGCTCCACCCATATATTGCTTATGCTCGTTTATGTAACAATACGTAGTTGCTGTACCAAAATCAACGATGATGAGCGGGCTACCGTAATAATGGATTCCAGCTACCGCGTTTACAATTCGGTCTGCACCAACCTCTTTTGGATTATCATATTTAATATTCAATCCGGTTTTAATGCCAGGACCTACAATCATTGGCTTTAGATTAAAATATTTATCACACATTCTTTCAAGCGAAAACATGATGGGAGGTACAACTGAGGAAATGATTATTCCCTTTATGTGATGAAAGGACAACCCCACATGATCCAATAGAGACTTGATCACCATGCCATATTCATCTTCAGTTTTATTCCGACTTGTCTCCATTCGCCAATGGTACTTTAGTTCATCTCCATCATATACACCTAAGACCGTATTTGTATTACCAACATCTAAAACAAAAATCATTACCATCACCACTTTTAATCATTCTATTTTGAAAACATCATATCACACTTACTTGCTAAAAAAAACGATTTGGCTATAGAAACCAAATCGTTAAATTAATCTACTTATTTATCATTTTCTTCTGTTGTCTCTTCTTTTTTCTTATTGATATTCACCTTAACATCATCGGTAGATACTGACGATTTTTCAGATGAAACTGGACGCTCTGGTAACTTACCTTGGTCAACCAAATGCTTAATTTGCTCAGCATCTAAAGTCTCCACTTCAAGTAAGGTTTCAGCAATTAAATTGAGCTTCTCACGGTTCTCTGTGATAATTTTACGAGCCCTTTCATAGCTTTCTTTAATAAAACGCTGAATTTCCATATCGATTTCATGAGCAATCGCATCACTATAATTTTGCTCATTATGGATGTCTCTTCCTAAGAAGACTTGACCTTGAGCATGACCAAATTGTAGAGGACCAAGTTTTTCACTCATCCCATATTCCATGACCATTTTTCTCGCAATGCCAGTTGCTCTTTGGAAGTCATTATGAGCACCTGTACTTACTTCACCAAATACGATTTCTTCCGCTACACGACCTCCTAGAAGCCCTGTTATTTTATCAAGAAGTTCTGGCTTTGTCATAAAATAGCGATCTTCTTTTGGAAGCATAACTGCGTATCCACCAGCCTGGCCACGTGGCACAATTGTTACTTTATGTACCATATCTGCTTCATCAAGTACAACACCGATAATGACATGACCCGCTTCATGATAAGCAACAATATTACGTTCTTTCTTAGAAATCACTCTCGTTTTCTTAGCAGGTCCAGCAATGACACGGTCTGTTGCTTCATCAATGTCGGTCATTTCGATTGTTTTCTTATTTTGTCTTGCTGCTACAAGTGCAGCTTCATTTAACAAGTTTTCTAAATCAGCTCCAGAAAACCCAGGGGTTCTCATCGCGATTGCTTTTAAATTAACAGATTCATCTAACGGCTTATTATGAGCATGAACCTTTAATACAGCTTCCCTTCCGTTTACATCTGGACGGTCAACCGTAATTTGGCGGTCAAAACGGCCAGGACGTAATAACGCTGGGTCTAGAATATCAGGGCGGTTTGTCGCAGCTACGATAATAATTCCTTCGTTTGCTCCAAATCCATCCATCTCAACTAAAAGCTGATTAAGAGTTTGCTCTCTCTCATCATGGCCACCACCAAGTCCTGCACCACGCTGGCGACCTACTGCATCGATTTCGTCAATGAAAATAATACAAGGAGCGTTCTTTTTCGCATTCTCAAATAAATCACGAACACGGGAAGCCCCGACCCCAACAAACATCTCTACGAAGTCCGAACCACTGATTGAGAAGAAAGGTACTCCAGCTTCTCCGGCAACTGCACGAGCAAGTAATGTTTTACCTGTCCCTGGAGGTCCTACTAACAACACACCCTTTGGAATACGCGCACCTAACTCTGCGAATTTACGCGGGTCTTTTAAGAATTCAACAACCTCAACAAGCTCTTGTTTCTCTTCATCCGCACCCGCAACATCTTTAAATTTAACCTTTTTCTTATCTTCACTATATAGCTTCGCTTTACTTTTCCCAAAGTTCATGACTCGGCTTCCGCCACCCTGTGCTTGGTTAAGCAAGAAGAAGAATAAAATGAAAATAATAACGAACGGTATAATGGATGTAAAGAAAGTGACCCAGCCACTCGTTTCCTTTGCTTGAAGAATATTTACATCAACATTTCCTGTTGCAGCAGCGGCATCAATGCGATCCATCACATTTTGGCTATTAACAACAAACGTTAGAAATGATTCTTCCGGATTACTATTTAATTGACCTCTAACTACATAAACTCCTCGTTCGGGTTGTATCGAGAAGGACTTTACTCCCCCATTTTCAAGATGAGATATAAAATCATTGTAGTTCAATTCTTTAGTCGGTGTATTATTCCCTTGAAAGAAGCTTACAACACCTATAATGACTAAGAAAATTAGCAAATAAAAAATCGTATTTCGAAATATCCGATTCATCCCTTACCTCCTCCCACGATGAACAAACTATATAAAATAGTATCATAGAAAATTATTTCAAATCAAACAATATACAAGGAAAAATCCTTATATTTCATGTAGTTCCACAATTCGACAATTAACTGCTATATACCTGTGGTTTTAGGACACCTATGTATGGAAGATTTCGATATTTTTCAGCATAGTCTAAACCATAACCTACGACAAACTCATCAGGGACAATAAACCCAACATAGTCTGCCTCAATTGCTGCTTTCCTTCCAGTAGGTTTGTCTAAAAGTGTGCAGATTTTAATTGATTTTGCTTTACGGTAGCGGAAAAGCTCCACTATATAACTAAGTGTAAGGCCACTATCAATGATATCTTCAATGATTAGGATATCCCGACCTTCAACCGAGGTATCTAAATCCTTAAGAATTTTCACTTCGCCAGAAGAAACCGTTGAATTTCCATAGCTTGATACATCCATAAAATCCATTTCTAAGTATGTATCGATTCTTTTAAGTAGGTCACCCATAAAAGGCATAGCACCTTTTAAGATTCCAATCGCTAACGGAAAACGATCTTGATATTCTTCCGTTAATGTTTTGCCTAATTCCTTTATTTTTTCTTGTAATTCTTCTTCTGATATTAGGACTTTTTCAATATCTTGTTTCATGTTTTATTGCCCCCTAGAGTCATTGCATCTTAACTTTAATAGTATGTAGTTCTTTTTTAACCGATCCATCGCTTCATATGAGGATTTTTTTAAGAATGGTAACCACAATATTTCCCCATTTGAATCAACAATGATTGGCCAAGTATCTCTTTTTTGACGCTCTACTTTCTCGTCAATAAAGATATCTTTTACTTTTTTCCTCCCCTTCATGCCTTTTATTGTCATTTTATCTCCATTTTTTCTAGAACGGATATATAAGGGCAGGCTTACTAAATCAGGATCAATGATGAATGTATCACCACCAAGTAAATGACTAGGATAGTCTTCCCAACTCTCGCTGACCAATTCGTCTCCATTCTTTAACCTAATTGTAGAGGTAGGCTCTATTAAGATACAAAACGGCTCGGCCCTTTTTTCTAGAAATGTAAAATGACATTCATCGTAAGACCTGATAATTCTCAATTGATTTGGAAAATGAAGGACTCCAGATGGATGCTTATTTTCCAAAAGCGACAATAAATGATCAATATGTATTGAGGAAAGGTTGGGAGAGGCATTCTTATAAAGATAGTTTAATATTAGTTGAATCCCTCTTCTTTGTAAAGGTTTAGGCATTGACTGAAAAAGCTTTACGTCTACCGAAATTCTTTTGTCCTCTTTCTTTTTAATTACTGTATTCATCCTTTGTAGGGTTAATTCCTCTAATAATCGTTCATCTTCCTCAAGTTTTTCACTAAATTGTTGAAATCTCTTGTGAATCTGCTGATTTTCCTCCTTTAAAAAAGGAAGAACATGATGCCTAAATCGATTTCTTGTATAATCATCACGATCATTACTAGGGTCAAACCTTGGATCGAGATGATGGGTTTTACAATAGGCTAAAATATCCTCTTTTGTTACGCATAGTAGGGGTCGTATAACATGTCCTGTTGCGAATAACCTTTTTGCTAAAATCCCTGCATAACCAAGGCCTGTTGTCCCGCGAACAAGTCTCATGAGCATGGTTTCTATTTGATCGTCTCCATGATGACCTAGCGCTAAATATTCTGCGCGATATTTAATCATCACTTGTTCAAAGTATTGATATCGACATTCTCGAGCCGCGACCTGCGGACTCAACTTTCTCTCTTTTTGATAGGCTTTTACATTTAGTTGAACCGATTCAAAAGGGATTGAGAACTTTTCACAAAAGTCTTTAACATGAAGGAGATCTTCTTCAGATTCCCTCCCTCTAAACATATGGTCCACATGTACTGCCACAATGGTAATGTTTTTATCATTCTTGTAAGCCCACAAGAAATGTAATAAAGCAAGAGAATCTGGACCACCTGATACTCCAACAATAATCGTAGAATCCGGAACGATTAACCGTTTCTTTTGAATAAATTGCTCAACTTGCTTAAACACTGAAATCAATCCAATCAACACATTTTTACTATGGTTTATAAAAGCTGACCATAGACATAAAGAATATAGCCTAAACATACAAAAATAACAATAAGAAGTGTTTCAATTATTCCTCCATATTTAGCAGGCTTTTTCTGCCTTCTCTGAGTCCTTGTATGATGGTTTGTTGTTGGCTTTACTGTCTTTTTAGGTGTTGAAGACGAATGAGTTTCTACTCGACTAATCGAATAAACCAATTCTTTCCGCATTTGTGCAGCTTGTTGATATTTCCCCTCTATCGCACCCTCTAAAACCTTTTCAAACTTTTTTAACTGTGGATTAGTTTTAACCGCTTGTTTTAACTGTTCAGTTCCATTCATGTTTGCCGAACGAGAGAATCGTTTTGGATAAGCTGAATTTATAATGATCATCGCAACTGCAAATAAATCATAGGTAGGTTCTGCTTTTCTCGAACCTGCTCCCCAGTAACCACGATCAAAAAACTCAGTAAACTCCTTTATTGACCTACCTTGTAACGTTGTTCCTCCTACATCAATACAACGGATTTTTGGGGGATGACCCGTTACAATTAAATTGTCTGGCTTCAAATCCCCGAAGACCCAGCCATTTTGGTGTAGTCGTTCTAAGTCAGATAATAGCTGTAAACAGAGAATACCGATCCACTCCTTCCCTCTTTTTTCAATAAAAGATAAGAAGGTTTCTCCTGAAATATATTCCATGATATAAAAGGGGACATTGGTTGCAAAATCAGATCGATACCAGTCATCTACATCTAATAAAGAAGGTCCTAGGGCAGACCCCTGGACCTTTGAAAAATGCTTTAAAACATTTACCTCAGAAGTAATGGACATGTTATTATCACTAATTTTCAAAGCAACTAAGCCACTAGTCGATTCTGCAAGATAAACAATACCGTTTGCCCCATAGCCTAGTGCCCGAATCACCTTGTATGATTTTTTATGCCATTTTCCTGTTATCAATGTTCCAGGCTTAACTTTACATACCTGACTCTTCAAAGTATTGTTCATCACGAGATATCAAACTCCTTAACGAACGTTTTTGTTTGAAGTATGTTAATGCTTCACGAATTGCTGGTCCAGTAGGTGTAATTCCTCCCGTCGTTAGTTTTGGAAAAATAGTCGATAGTGAACCTAGATTTGGAGTCCAATCTAACACCCTTTCTACCTCTTTCCTTTTCCCAGGAAATACAAAGACTGAAAATGAATTATTCCCCATCCGAGCATTTAAACTTAATTGTAAATCTAGTAACGCTTCCTTCACAGTTGGTAATTTATGTTTCATACTTGCACTTGTATCTACTAATACCAATACTTCTAATTCGACAGTTTCTCCAAGTTCATCTACTACCTCTAATACCTCTCCTCGTTTATCAGGAGGCAAATCTTCCATCGATGTTTTCGATCCTAGTATTTGTTGAAGCTCCTTATTTACCACCCCTTGTAGCGTCTGTGTCATGGCTTTTCTCGTGACCATCTGTACCGTTTGAGATAGTTGAGTCGAATATACGACCTGACTTACCCCACCACTAGCTAAAGCGATTCCTTCAATTTCCTGCATGCCTTTTTCATCTATCGTATCTTCTTCAAGAACACCGATTACATTTACGGTAATCCCTTGTTCTTTTGCTAAAGCTGCCATCGCTAGTGGGTCTTCACCTTGGTTTGAACACCCATCAGTGATTAATAATATTTGCTTCAAAGATCCTTTTTGCACCTTTATCCCCTCCAGATGATTTTTCCTACGTTGTAGAAAAGACGTATATATTCTCTTAAACTGTTTATTTTTTAGGCTCTTTTTCGTAAAAGTTTGTTGCTATTTAACTAAGGTAGGTTGATTTGCACTCCAGGTGTGTGCTTTCCGCGGGGCAGGTGATGAGCCTCCTCGTGCCTGCGGGGTCTCATCCATCCTGCAGATCCCGCAGGAGTCACACACATTCCGTTCCAATCAAGTAAGCCCCATCTAATCGGTTTAAAAACAACAATCTTTTAGAAAACAGCCATTTTTTAAGAAAAAGCTGATTACTCTCAGTCTTTTTCATTCAACGTAGAAAACCTGATCGTTCATCAAGTTTTTAGTATTATCATCTTTGACGGGTTAAGATGTTTTTAAACCTTAAACTCCTTTCTTTTTCTAGTAAACTTTTACTGTGCTTTCTTTTGACTTGAATAAAGGGGAATAGCCGCCCACTTTGGAATGTTTCGTTTTATCTTTGTCACAACAACCGTCATATCATCTTCAATTTGCCCAGATCTTGTTCGAATAACCTCCTCCATAATTAAATCAGCTACTTCTTGTGGATCATTTGTCTCAATTTCCTTAATTTTACGTTTCATCCACACATCGTAGTTTTCAACGTGTTTTGGACCTTCAAAAATCCCATCGCTCATCATAATAAGTAAATCCCCTGCTTTTAACTGTTCACATACAACGTCAACTTCAAAATCATCTATAATTCCCATTGGTAGATTACTTGCTTGTACCTTATTAATCTTATCTCCTCTCTTTATATAACTTGGTGTCGAACCAATTTTTAAGAATTTGGCACTGGCATCCTGTAAATCAATGACAGCCAAATCTAATGTTGAGAAAATTTCGTCAGTTGTCCGTAATGATAGAATCGAATTAACTGACTTAATTGCCACCTTTTCTTCTATTCCTGATTGCAATATTTTTTGAAGAAGCTTTAATGTTTCATTGCTTTCGTGATGTGCTCGCACTCCGTTCCCCATTCCATCACTTATCGCTACAGCATATTTGCCAGCACCCAGTTCAATGGTGGAATGACAATCTCCTGAAACTAACCCTCCTCCTTTTGCTGCATGGGCAATTCCTGTTTCAATAACAAATGCTTTAGATGAACCAAAGGAAACATGACAAAATCCATTAGGATATGAAGCACATTCCTCCTTTTTAACCAATATTGTCTCGTGTAAGATATTCGATAGCATTGGTGCAATTAGCTTTTCACACTCACCACTTCCATTACAATATGGAATACTCATTTCGATATCGATGTTTCCTTGTTCTAAGCTATAAATTTCAACATGGCCAATTTCAACGCCAAAGGATTGTAAGGCTTCTAAAATTTGTTCCTCCTGCATATGATGATTTTCACGTTCTCTTTGAATTTCCTTTGCAAAATTCTCCATCACCTGTGAAACTCCTAAAAGCTGGTCAGCAACTAACTTTCTACTCTCTTGAACCTGACGTTTTAGTCTTTGATTTGCTTGAAAGTGGGTAAGCTCTTGGCCAATTGTATCAATGACCTTTTTAGGTTTTACACAGTGCTTTTCCCACTCTCGACTCAGTTTATGGTTATATTGAAGAGAATCTGCATCTAATTCATGCATAATTTCTTTCATATAATCATAGGTTGTACTAAAGTTCTTCGCCCAGCAAACCTCCTTCTTAAAGCAAGTTTGACATGTTTTTTCAGTTACATTGCTTAAAAAATAATCAACTTCTCGATCTGTATTGTCATTTTCAGCTGGTTGCCCATATTGAGAGAAGCTATTTGATAGAGCTTGAAATACACTAGAGAATTGTTCTACACGATTTGCTGTAACATCTCTAATTTTTCTTAAATACTGTTGTTGCTCTGCGGCATTTTCTGCGGTTCCCGGAATTACCTTTGCTAGTTTTGAGGTAATAAAAGCGGGTGTAATCAAAAATAGAGCAATTGCGATGAGTGATTCATATAACGTCGGGAGAATCTGTGTAGACCCTTCACCGTATAATCCTATTAATAAGGAGCTTATAAGGAGACCCATTGCCACACCAATTTTTTTACCGTCTTTTAATAATCCTCCTAGAAGTCCAGAAAACGCCAATAAACTCATTTGGTACAAGCTACTAATATTCGCAAGGCTTAAAATTAAACCTGTGACTACTCCAACTGTTGAACCCGTTGTGGCACCTGCTACGAATGCAAATAGTAATACAAGATATCTTGATAAAATATTTTCTACAGATAACTCATAAAAGGACCATCCGATTGTCCCTGTTAAAACTGAAGCAATTAAGATAATGATGCAGATCACTTCTTCTGTCTTAAGGGTATGTCGATTCTTTTTAAACGTTAATAAAGGAACACTTTGTAAAAAAATTAAAGTCAGTATAAAACCAAGTCCCGACTCTACCCCCGCCATCATTCCATCGTACATCATGATTTCTCCTGTAGTGGCAAAGGCGATTGCCAATTTTGTAACAAGAGATGAACATAAAACTAGCAATGGGAGGACCTTAATAGGTTCAAGTTTAAATCTCCTAGTTAATTGGTAAAGGGTCATATAAAGCAACATACCCGTAAAAGTAAAGATTGTCACATTAACGGATAATGTCATACTCCCTGCTAATATCGCTAGAAATGCTAGACTTGCTTTATCCCTTCTCATTAAATATACGGTCGCAAAAAAGGGTAGAGCAAATGGTGTGATTTTTGCCAGGATTAAGGCTCGTCCAAGTAAAAAGCCAATAAAGATTAAAATTAACCCTTTATGAAAAAGCATATTCTCTAGTTTTGCCTGTAACCTTCGAATAAACTGAGACAAGTTATTATGAGTATTCCCTATATCTACTTCTGACATTGGCTCAATCAGATTCCTTTCTACTCGTTCCATCGTAAACACTCCCCGTTTTAGATAGTGTAGTTATTATACAAATATTTTTTTCAATAATTTGTCAAAACAAGAGGACAAACTAAAAAAAACATTCGACTTCATTTCTAGTAATATTACAAAATGAAAGAGCGTTAGTTTCGTTTTCTACATATACACGGTGAAATCTGTTCTTAAGTGTAGAATCATGAAGGGAGACTCTGTTATATTTTGTACCTTTAACAAATTAACTGTTAAAGTACAGAACGATTTGATCTATTACAGATACAAAAAAAACACTGATTCAAAATAGAATCAGTGTTTTTTAGCTTGCTATAATGACCCGTACGGGATTCGAACCCGTGTTACCGCCGTGAAAGGGCGGTGTCTTAACCGCTTGACCAACGGGCCTTGTTTTTATAAAAGTAGCGGCGGAGGGAATCGAACCCACGACCTCACGGGTATGAACCGTACGCTCTAGCCAGCTGAGCTACGCCGCCATGATAGGATAATTACTTATTGACTTAAAAAATTGTAATACTATTATATAGATAGTAAATCTTTATAAATGGGCTTCGCTTGCTGTAGCCTGCTCCTCTTCACTTTCGTGCTTCGTCGCATGTCCCGAAGAAGATCCTTCAGAGATGTAGGGACAAGCTGAGCTACCCCGCCATGATAGGATAAGTCAGAACTGTTTTTACCGACAAAAACTATAATACAATCTATTGGGATAATCGTCAACAAAAATATTATTCACAGATACTAAAAAATAAAAAAGCATCCGTAATGGATGCTTATAATCTATAGTTAAAGCATAAAAGCAGCAAGTTAACCTCTTCTCGCTCCTCGGCCACCTCGTTTTGATTCTGTATGGCGTTTGAGAGAAGATAGACGTTCTTCACTATCCTTTAAGAATCGGTTCATCTTTTGTTCAAAATTCTCTTTCGGACGTTGATCATTTCTATTATTATTATTATTACGCGGGTTACTATTTCGTGGCGGGCGCTGTTGTGGTGGTTGTTCTTTAGCCTTTTTAATGGATAAACCAATTTTGCCATCTTTCTCAACATTAATAACCTTCACTTCAACTTGATCGCCAACCTTTAAGTGTTCGTTAATATCCTTAACGTAATTATCAGCAACCTCACTTATATGAACAAGTCCTGTTGAGCCCTCTGGTAATTCCACAAACGCTCCGAAATTAGTGATGCCTGTTACCTTTCCCTGCAACTTGCTGCCTACTTCAATTGACATAAAAAAAATGCTCCTCCTTAAGTTTTAAAAAATCATTTACTTTTATTATACATAATAGGAAAAACTAGTGTCAATAAGACCCCGATTCATCCGCTATCTTAAATATAATCTCTCCTTCTTCAGAAAGGAAGTAATCTCTTCTGGCAATTTTTGCAATATACTCATCATCATTTAACTTTACAATTTCTTCTTCAAGGATGATTTGTTCTTCTTTAAGATGAGCTAAGTCTTTTTCAAGCTCAATTTTCGCTTGCAGCTTCTCTTCTATTTTTGCATTTTGTGAAACAAGTGTTGAGATGAATCCATATGAGATCACGAGCACAAGGATGGTAAAAGCGATGAGCCGGCGAAACAAACCGCGACGTTTTCTAGCGATGGCTTGTTCTTGTTTTTGATGTGCTTGAACATATGTGGATTGTATTTGAGTTATTTTTCGTTCTTGAATCGCACTCACCTAAGCTACTTCCCCCTTACGAGCGTCTAATTTTTTTCCAAATTTTTATTATGATAAGTTTGATATTCTCTACCTTTTCCATAATTCCTGCTAAACGCATAAAATATTTTCCAAGAAAATTTTTTACGCCATTTGGAACCAGTTTCCACAAGAGAAGGCCAATCCACTTTATAGGCGTATAAACAATGAGTAAGATTAAATGCAAAATTTTAAGGATCAATTTCCCTAAAAAGAGAAGCAGTTTTGCCAAGCCAAGTAGTAAGAATATCACAAATTGAATGAGCGCTTGGATTGGTCTTATAATAAGTAACTGGAAGGCCTTTGCAAAAAACCTATATGTTGCAATCGCAAATTGGATAAGTGCCTCCAAGACCATTAGATACCCTTTTTTTAGTAAGCTCTGATAGGTGGCATAGCCACATAACAAAGCGATGAATACATAAAAACGGAGTTCTCCTTCATTCACCATTAATAAAGTATAAAAGATGATGAGTCCTTGTAATACCCAAAATAAGACGTCATTAATGAAAACAACCCAGTGCGCACGTTTTGGTCGCTTTAAAAAGCGACCATACGTGTCTAATGCAGCCCCTAACCAGCTGCCCATTCCAACCATTGCGATCATTGTATAGAACTGGGTCGTTAAACTCATTTAAACAACTTGCTAAAGAATCCTTTAGCTTTCTCCGTTTGCTGTTCATCTAGGTAACTGATATCATAGACCTTCCCCTTAATAGAGACAACACCCTTCTCTACATCAAGGTTTTTCATTTGTAGATTTTGACCACGTATGGATAAGAACCCCATTACAGTTTCAAGTAAGAACTCTTCGTTGTCAAAGCTTTCTACTTGTTTTACACCTGTAATATCTAAAATTCTTCTACCTCTCATAATGACATCATGCTCTTGAATTGGACCTTTGCTTGAAGTTCCCATTTCATAGTACTGACTCATTGTACATCCCCCACATATCGTTATA
This sequence comes from Bacillaceae bacterium, assembly GCA_041640535.1. Lineage (GTDB taxonomy): Bacteria > Bacillota > Bacilli > Bacillales > Bacillaceae_L > Litchfieldia. The sequence goes on along the minus strand of JBEQAC010000003.1, from coordinate 32,423 downwards.
CTTTGTGTGTAGATGGTATTTTTCTAGACGAAACGTTTCATGCCTTTCGACTAGATTTCTAACTAATCGTAGGTCAACTACGAATATTAGATTCCCTCTACGCAATTTAGTATATATTTATGAGACAAGGATGATATTTAGAACAAGCCTTTACTCTCCTACCTTTTCTTCCTTTACCACTGTATACATGCCCGCAGCATCTTCTTTTTTCGTAGATTCCTGTAGTTCATTAATTTTAACAACGACTATCTTTTGTCCGAATTTAACCGCTAACTCATCTCCAACCTTTACCGTCGAGCTTGCTTTTGCAACAATCCCATTTATTGAAATTCTTCCTTGATCTGCCACTTCTTTTGCCAATGTGCGTCTTTTGATTAACCGTGAAACTTTAAGAAATTTATCAAGTCTCATGTTTTCCCCTTCTTTCCGTTTACTTTATAGTATTGTTTAGTATCCTTTAACCTTGGCTTCTTCCCAAATTTCATCAAGTTCTTCTAACGGTAAATCCTCCATTTTCTTTCCTGCACGTTGAACGGTTTGTTCAATGTATGAAAAGCGTTGATAAAACTTTTTATTTGTCATAGCTATGGCTTCTTCAGGATTAATTTTATAAAATCTTGCAACATTAATTAAAGCGAAAAGGATATCTCCAAACTCATTGATTGTCTTGGAATTAACCGTTCCACCTGTATTTACTTCCTCTTTAAATTCTTGGATTTCCTCCATGACCTTTTCCCACATCGGTTCAACCTCTTTCCAGTCAAAACCAACAGTTGCAGCCTTTTCTTGATATTTATAGGCTTTCATACTCCCAGGTAAACTCGTTGGAATTTGATCAAGAAGCTTGACTTGTTGTTCCCCATCTTTCTCTTCTCTTTTTATGGCCTCCCAATTCTTCAATACCTCATGTTCATCTTCTGCCTGTACATCGCCAAAGACATGAGGGTGTCTGCGAATCATTTTCTCAGTCACTCCTCGCACGACATCTTTTATTGAAAAATACCCTTCATCTTCTCCAATTTGTGCGTGTAGGACGACTTGAAGAAGCACATCACCTAACTCTTCAACAATATGTACATCATCCTCTTCATCAATTGCTTCAAGCAATTCATATGCTTCTTCCAATAAATATTTTTTTAATGACTCGTGTGTTTGTTTTTGATCCCAAGGACATCCCCCAGGGCCTCGTAAAGCTGCAATCACTCTCTTAAAGGTTCTAAAATCATGGTATAATAACTCTTGGTCTTGCACTGGTGGTACATAAATACTCGTTAAGTTATTGAGCGAAACTCCACGATCAAGCCCATATAAAGGAACCTTTTGTATGATCTCATTTTTACTACCTACCGCTGTCACGATATATACTTCATAATCATCTGGTAATTGCTCCATTAAGGTTAATTTAACATGAGAAGCAACCATTTGGTCATATACCTGACAGATAATGACATGCTGTGTTAATTGCAATTCATCTTCCTCAAAAGAAAGACCATCTACAAATTGAAATCCTTCGATTGGGTCGATCTCTAAGCTTGAAAATAAGGGATCTAAAAAGCTCTGTCCTCCCTCAACCTTTATCGTTAAACCCGCTTCCTCTTTTCTTTCAAGCAAGAGTTGAACCGTTTTTTCTGCGACTAACGGGTGACCTGGTACAGCATAGACAATCTCCTTATTGTTCGCCTCTTGAATAAGAGTCGTTACAATCTCTTCGTATACATCTAAAAACTGTTCATGCTTTTCATAGATTTGATCAAAAGACTGATAGGTAAGACCCTCTACTTCTAAATCTTTTACAACTGGGTGCTCTTTTGTACGTAAATAGAGGTCTTTTGCATTCATAAGCTTTTTATATATTCCGAATGGCAGCTGTTCTAAATCACCAGCTCCAAGTCCTACTATCGTAATGTGAGTCATAACTACCTCCTGTTTTACTTCTTTGTTTGAAGAAATGTTTGTAATCGATCTCCCATTGGAATAAGTGAAAGTTCTTTATCAGAAAACACTTTGCCTTTTAAAATAAAGAAGATATAGACAACGCCCCCGATAACGACACCTGATATTGCTGCGAAAACTGCCATCACTCTAGAGTTCTCAATATCAATGAACATCCATGAGAGAAAAGCAATATAACTTATAACTGTTATTGCCATAATGATGGAAGATAGGACCATCATCATGATTGGTCGAAGTGTAATAAGAGGTTTCAATATTCTCCCTTGAAGAACCAGAGAATGTAAAAAGGCAATGATAAGGAAGGCTAGCACTGTGGCTATTGCAGCACCCATTGTCTGATTTAAAGGAATTAAGATATAATTCAACCCCCATTTTATCGCCATTCCTACTAAAACGATCAAAGCAGAAACAAAGGCACTCCCTAACCCTTGTAGTATCGGTGAAATAGTTAAAGCTAAAGAGGTAAACAAAATTGAAAAAGCTAACACAAATAAAACATCAGACCCTGATGTGTCTTTAAACAACATGATATTTGTTGGTTCTATGACGCTAGCTAACCCTACTGATGCTCCTATTCCAACTACTAAACTGATACGAATGGCTAAATTACTTTTCTCACTGATAAATTGGTGATCGTTCCTTGTCTTTGCACTTGTTATTAATGGTACTAATGTTAAGGATAACGAGGTGGCCACAACTGTTCCAAGCTGAATGAGAGGCTGACCTCGGTCATAAATTCCCTTTAATTGTTTCGCTAATGTCTCTTCAATTCCACTTGAGAGTAAATAAGCATAAAGTGAAAACGCATCGATAAGTTGGATTAAAACTAATACAAGTCCACTTATACAAATAGTAAAACCCTGGCCAAGAATACTCTTTACAACGATAGAACCGGTAATCGTTGTTGTACTAGCTTTATGTTCTAACCGATGTGTTTTCTTTTTTAGTAAAAAGTACGCCAACGTGAAGATGGCTGCTATTCCACCTGTAATTGAACCAAATATAGCACCGGCAGCGGCTGCATACACTCCATACCCACTACTTATTAGAATCCATGATAAAAACAAGATTGTTACTACACGCACACTTTGTTCTGTTACCTGTGATACCGCGGTTGGTGTCATGGTACGAATACCCTGGAAGAAACCACGGATGATTGAGATAACAGGAAGCAATAAAAAAGACAGAGAAACGATTTTAATTAATGGCGTAAGATTAGGGTCTCCCATAAAAACAGAGATGTGATTGGCGCCAAAATATAAAAGTGAAAAGGCACACCATCCAAATATGGAAATGACGAAGAAAGAGAAGAAAATAATTTTCTTCATTGCCTCAGTGTTTTTCTTCACACCATATTCAGCTATTAGCTTTGAAATCACAACAGGAAAACCATATGTAGATAAGACAAGGGCAATTCCATAAAACGGATAGACTTGCTGATAAATATAAAAGCCGATATCGCCGGCTATATTTTGATATGGTATTCGATAAAGGGCACTTAGCAGCTTCGTGATTAGAGCTGCAATCGTAAGGATAAATGCACCTTCCCATATTTTATGTTTCGTTGTCACTTTGGATAGGACGTCCATCCGCCCATCTCCTTCCAATTCTGGCATTCCCATGTATTATAGCATACTTATAAGGAAATATTTGCATAAAGAAAGGTAGCATCTCTGCTACCTTTTTCGTTCGTTATTGCTCCATTTGTCTAGCTAAAAAGCCGGCTGCGGTTTCTACCGCTTTTTGTTCAACCTCGCCTAAGGTTTTTTCCTTCGATAAGATGACGACAGCTCCGATTGGATCTCCGTTTGCGACAATCGGCCCTATCGTATACGATGCGATTGTTTCTTCTTGGCCATCGACAATCGCCACCTGTCGTTCACTTGTTTCTAATAAAGAGCTACGGTCTTCCATTGACTTCTCAATTACATCACTAATATTTTTATTTAAATATTCCTTTTTAGATCCGCCTGCTACAGCAATAAAGGCATCTCTATCGCAGATTAGAACGGGGTGGCCCAAACTATCAAATAAAGCTTCAGCATACTCTTTCGCAAAATCACTTAACTCGCTGATTGGTGAGTATTTCTTTAAGATTACTTCACCATCACGGTCGACAAAAATCTCTAGAGGGTCTCCTTCTCTAATACGTAATGTTCTACGGATTTCCTTCGGGATGACTACTCTGCCTAAATCATCAATTCGACGAACAATTCCAGTTGCTTTCATTCTTAAGTTGCCTCACTTTCATCTCATGATAGAAGATTAACGGTGATTGTATATTTGTCCTTCTTTTGAAGAAATCACCATTGTTGTGATGTGATTAGTATCCTTCACATCGAAAGTTCTATTCACAAAGAAAGTGAATTTTTCTTTTTTAGAGAAAAAACCCCAATTTCATCGTTGCCAAATGTTTTTATATACAAACCTATTTTTATAAAAATTTACATAACGTTCATATTTTCTTTCTTTACTTCTGCTAGACCGTTTAACATATCAAAGGATGCCTGAAGCCATTTTTCCGAAGGGATTCCTTTAACATGGAGAACAATCTTTAGCTTATTCCCTTCCATTCCAAGGCTAATCATTCTTCCAAATTTATTGCTTAATTGGAATAGTTTATGGCCATCAATCGTCTTACTGCCTTCTTCAGATATCAACATCGTGATTTCTTGTCGAACTTGTTTAATAGATTCAACTCTTTCTTGATTTGCAAACACTTTAATCTCAGCTACTTTAAATAAAAGTTCTACTTCCTTTGGATAATCACCGAAACGATCGATCATTTCCTCTTTTAATTCTTCTATGTCTTCAAGAGACGTAATCCCTCTAAATCGTTTGTACATCTCAATTTTCTGATGGCCATCAGAAAGATACGAATCAGGGATATAGGCATCTAATTCTAAATCGATTTCAACATTAATCTGTTTTTCGTCTGGAACATTCCCTCTCTTTTCCTCAATCGCTTCCTTCAGCATTTGAGAATATAAATCGAAACCAACTGAATCAATGAACCCATGTTGTTGTGCACCTAAGATATTTCCTGCTCCACGGATTGACAAGTCTCTCATCGCAATTTTAAATCCTGATCCTAATTCAGTAAATTCTTTAATCGCTTGTAACCGTCTTTCTGCAACCTCAGTAAGGACTTTATCTTTTCGATGAGTAAAGTACGCATAAGCAATCCGGTTGGATCGGCCAACCCTTCCTCTCAACTGATAAAGCTGTGATAAACCCATTCGATCCGCATCGTGAACAATTAATGTATTTACATTTGGGATATCGACCCCTGTTTCAATGATGGTCGTTGTTACAAGGACATCGTACTGTCCATCTAAAAAGTTAAGAATGACAGATTCTAGCTCATTTTCTGTCATTTTCCCATGAGCATATGCTACCCGAGCATCTGGAACCAGCATGGAGATTTCCTCTGCTTTTCTTTCAATATCCTCTACTCGATTATATAGAAAATAAACTTGACCATCGCGAGCAAGCTCACGTTCAATCGCCTCACGGACAAGCGCTCCGTTATATTCCACCACATAGGTTTGAACTGGGAAACGGTTTTCTGGAGGTGTCTCAATGACTGAAAGATCTCGAACACCTAACATTGACATATGAAGCGTACGTGGGATTGGAGTTGCAGTTAAGGTTAATACATCGATATTCGCCTTCATTTGCTTTATTTTTTCTTTATGTGTTACTCCAAAGCGTTGCTCTTCATCGATGATTAATAAACCTAAATCTCGATAGACAATATCTTTTGATAAAAGTCGGTGTGTCCCCACAACAATATCAACTGCACCACTCTTCAACCCTTTAGTGACTTCTGTTTGTTGCTTTCTAGAGCGGAAACGGCTTAATAAACCGATCGAAATTGGAAAATCTTGAAATCTCTCTCTAATGGTCTCATAGTGCTGCTGTGCAAGAATCGTCGTCGGAACTAAAAATGCCACTTGTTTACCATCCATAATCGCCTTAAACGCCGCTCGAATGGCCACCTCGGTTTTTCCATACCCAACATCACCACACAATAAGCGATCCATTGGGCGCTCACTTTCCATATCCTTCTTAATCTCATGTATGGACCTTAGTTGGTCGTCCGTTTCTTGATAAGCAAATGCAGATTCAAACTCCCTTTGCATGTCCCCATCAGGTGAAAACGAATAACCCCTGCTAGCTTCTCGTTCTGCATAGAGTTTTATTAAATCATCCGCAATATCCTGTACAGAGGATTCAACTTTTTTCTTTACTCGTTTCCAGTCACTTCCACCAAGTTTATAAATCTTTGGTTCTTTTCCTTCAGACCCCACATATTTTTGAACCTGATCAATTTGCTCAACAGGTACATAAAGCTTGTCACTACCCTGGTAGCGGATATTTAAGTAATCCTTATGGACACCGTTAATTTCTAACGTCTCAATCCCTAAATATTTTCCGATTCCATGATTAATATGAACTACATAATCGCCAACCTGCAGCTCTGAGTAACTCTTTATTCGCTCTGCATTGGAGAGTTTCTGTCTTCTACTACTCTTTTTAAGCTTCTTTTTAAACAGCTCTTCCTCCGTTATCACAGCTAACTTTTGAAGTGGTAATTCAAATCCATCATTTAAATCACCTTGTACGATTTGTACACGACCAGGGAGAAATGTTGCCTCAGAGTCTAATGTGACATAGTCAATCTCATAATCTTCAAGGACAGATTCCAGCTTTTTCACTCGGTCTTCACTTGATCCTAAAACAACAACTGCATTATTCCCCTTTTTCCAACGGTCAATTTCTGATTTAAGAACATGCATTTGACCATGGAAGTTTTGCATTTGTTTACATGACATGTTCAAGATATTTTGCGGATTTGTGTGTGGGACATGTCGTAAAAATAACGAAAAATGGACAAATGTATTTTTTGATTTCTGGAACATCGTAGTAAAATCATGTGAAAACGTGATATCTTGAATGATTTCCCCAGTTTCAAGAAGGTTTGTATACCATTCAGCTTCCTCTTTGTCCAAGTGGTCAGCCATTTCAAATATACGACTTATTTCATCTAATATAACGGCGCCATTATTTGGTAAATAGTCTAGTAAACTAGCAGGCTTTTTATAAAAGAGCGATAGATATTTAAACATCTGCTGCAGGTACTGACCTTGTTTTAATTGTTCTAATTCGTGTGTAATATTCTCAACAAGTAGCTCTTTACTCGTCTCACTTTTTATCTTTTTTAGCGTTTTTGCTAATCCTTTTTCTAACAAGGAGATTCCGTTTTCAATATGCTCGTCTTCTAATAAGATTTCTGTAGCAGGTCCAATCATCATCGAGCTAAGCTTCTCCTGAGATCGTTGATCTTCTAATGAAAAGGTCCGTATGGAATCTATTTCAGTATCAAATAATTCAATCCTCACAGGATTCTCTTCCGTTAATGGGTAAATATCAATGATCCCACCACGAATACTAAATTCACCAGGAGTAGACACCATCGAGCCTCTTTCATAGCCCATTCGAATGAGTTTTTCTACTAACTCATCCAAATCGATATCACTTCCTACCTTTAATTCAAGTTGATTTTGAATCCACTGTTTCTTTGAAGGTAAAAATCTCTTTAGTCCCGCTATTGGTGAAATGATAATTCCTTTTTGAGTGGAACTCCAATAATTTAGCGCTTCAATTCTTTGACCTTTTAGCTCAGGGCTAGCAATTCCAATCTCTGATGCGATTAATTCATTAACTGGATAGAGAAATACTTCTTCTCCATTAACTAAAGTAATTAAGTCATCATACAATTTTTGTGCCTGAAACAGATTATGTGTGACAACCAACAATGGTCTCTTTGTTTCTTTATATAAAGAGGCAATGAGGACCGTTCGCGCTGAACCTGATAAGCCAGCTACTAATTGTTCCTTTAAGCCGCCATCAATTCCATTCACTATGGATTTAATTTCGTCATTCTCAATAAAATATTGCTGTATTCCGGCTAACAAATTCCAACCCCTCCTCCCTATCAAAATAGGGCAAACAATAAAAATGTATTTAAGTGAAATAGAAAAATGCTTTGGTTTTCATCCAAAGCTAATTCTTATTGAATAAAGCGTTCATATTGGTGTAAGTCAGGATTTCTTTCTAATGCCTCATGACAGTCTTCACATATGGTTTTCACATGTATGTCTCCTGTGGACTCGTACGAAATCATGTCATGACGTTCTTCATCTGTGAGTTGACTAAACCCTAAACTTTCACTATATAAAGACATGCGATCTAAGCTACCTACCTTGACTCCGCAGTGGCGGCAGAAATAATGAAGTGCCATAAGTATTCTCCTTAACTGGACAATTATAAAAGTCCGTTTTTTTATAATTATTATGAACAGTTAAGTTGATCTTTATTCATCGTACCATGTTTTTATCAATTTCGCTCTATAATCATCTTCTTTTTTTAAACTAGATTATTTTATTCACACATTAAATTCATTCATCACTTGTAAGAATGGAGTTGTTAACCATTTCTCGCAAGCACTAGATGATTTATTTATAGACTCCTTTACATTGACCATTTCGTCATTTGTAAAATCCCCCAATACATAGTCTGGGATTTTCATTCCATTTGTAGGGCGATCAATTCCGATACGGATCCGGTTAAATTGCTGTGTCCCTAAATGGGCAATCATAGATTTAATCCCATTATGCCCTCCTGCGCTCCCCTTCGTTCTCATCCTTATCTTCCCAACAGGTAAATCAAGGTCATCGTATATCACAATTAGGTTCTCAAGTGGAATATCATAATAATCCAGCATAGGTCTAATACATTCCCCTGATAAATTCATATATGTTAGCGGCTTTAAAAGTAGAACCTTACTACCGGAAATGTTCCCCATTCCATAGATTCCGTTGAATTTTGTACGGTCTAACGGAATACCTAGACGATCTGATAAATCATCAATTACCTTAAAACCAATATTATGTCTTGTATGCTCAAACTGCTTCCCTGGATTTCCTAAGCCAACTATTAACTTCATGATAAACTCTCCCTATATATACTAAAACTTGTGAAAAAGACGTAACCCAAATGGTTACGTCATGATTTATTCACTAGCCGGTTCTTCTTCACGGCCTTCTTCAGACTCAGGAATTCCTTCTTCTTGCTCTTCACCAGTACTTATTTCTTCTTCCTGTCTAGGAGCTAGAATAGAAACAATGACCTGACTTTCATCTTGAACAATTTGATAATTTCCTGTTGAAGTAATGTCACTTACTAATAAGGACTGATTAACTTCTAGATTAGAAACGTCAATATCGATCGATTGTGGAATGTCAGCAGGCAATGCACGGATTAGTAATTGGTGAAGTGGCTGTTGTAACACTCCTCCATCTTTCACACCTACTGCCTCTCCTACTAAATGAATATTTACCTCTACTTCCACTTCTTCTCTCATGTTTACAATTTGGAAATCAGCGTGAATAATCTCATTTTTAATTGGGTCTTTTTGAAAGTCATGGAGCATGACTGGATGCTCCTCCTGTTCTACTTTCAAATTAATAATCCCATTTCGACCTGTTTCGCGAATCGTTTTCATAAATTCTATCGAGTCTATTTCAACCGGTTCACTTTTGTTTGAACCATTTAAAATAGCTGGAATTTTCCCTACACTTCGGATTTTACTGATTGTTGACTGCTTGTCAATTTTTCGTGGCTTTGCTTCAAGTACGACTGCCATTATCCTTCACCATCCTAGAGTTTAGTTTATCCATATATATAAACTTCCCCTAAAATACGAAGGTCTAAACACTATTTATGAATTTGCTGCTTTTATATTAATCGAATAGAGTACTTACTGATTTATCTTCATACACACGAATAATAGCTTCGGCGATTAGTGATGCCACTGAAAGTTCGACAATTTTCCCGATTTTCTTTTCTTCTGGAAGTTCAATTGTATTTGTTACAACAAGCTCTTTGATTTTAGAATTTTGAATTCTTTCAATTGCAGGTCCAGATAATACTGGATGCGTGCAGCATGCATACACTTCAGATGCACCATTTTCAATTAAGGCATTAGCTGCTAATGTAATCGTTCCAGCGGTATCAATAATATCATCGATTAAAATGGCTGTTTTACCTTCAATATTACCGACGATATTCATGATTTCAGCCACATTTGGACGAGGTCGACGTTTATCAATAATGGCAATCGGCGCTTTCAATCGATCGGCCAATTTTCTTGTACGTGTCACCCCACCATGATCAGGCGAAACAATGACAATATCTTTTAGATTTTTTGTTTTGAAATAATCTGCTAAAATTGGGACACCCATTAAATGGTCAATTAGGATATCAAAGAAACCTTGAATTTGTGGTGCATGCAAGTCTAAGGTAATAACCCTTGTTGCTCCTGCTGTTTCTAAAAGGTTTGCAATTAATTTTGCTGTGATTGGCTCTCTTGCACGTGCTTTACGATCCTGGCGTGCATAGCCATAGTATGGCATTACAATCGTAATTGTCCTAGCTGCAGCACGTTTTAAAGCATCAATCATAATTAATAATTCCATAATGTGCTCATTTACAGGGCCACTTGTCGACTGAATAACAAAGACATCACAACCGCGAATACTTTCGTCAATATTGATTTGAATCTCTCCATCACTAAATCTTTCAACTGAGCATTTTCCTAGTGGAATTCCAACTTCTTTAGCGATTTCTTCAGCTAAACTACGGTTCGAGTTTAAAGAAAAGATTTTTAATTGTTTCGACATTTATTTAAAGCCTCCATTAGGAATTATTCTTTTTATTTAACACTTCTACATATTCTTCTTTATTCACTTGTCTTGCTCTAGCCACAGATAATGCTTTACTTGGAACATCGTTTGTAATTGTTGATCCAGCAGCAACATAGGCTCCTTCACCAATCGTGACAGGAGCAATTAAATTTGAATTACAACCAATGAATGCTCCATCTTCTATTTTTGTTAAATATTTATTTTTCCCATCATAGTTTACGGTAATCGACCCGCAGCCAAGGTTTACATTTGAGCCTACTTCTGCATCTCCAATATAACTTAAATGTGAAGCTTTGCTTCCTTGACCAAATACAGATTTTTTCACTTCAACGAAGTTTCCGATTTTTACATCATCTGCAATTTGCGAATCAGGGCGTATATGTGCAAATGGACCAATATTTACTTCATTTCCGATACTGCTATTATGTGCAACTGACTGACGGATAACCGTTCTTTCTCCGACTTTACAATCAATTATTTCAGAATGTGGTCCAATCTCTGAACCAGCCCCGATTATCGTACTACCTTTGATCACTGTACCAGGGTGAATGATCGTATCTTGCCCAATCACCGCATCCGCAGAAATATACGTTTGATCAGGATCAATAATCGTCACTCCATTAAGCATATGGAATTTATTAATCCGTAATTTCATCGTTTTTTCTGCTTGGCTTAACGCAAATCGATCATTTACTCCTAATGTTTCATCAAATGAAGCTGTTTGATATGCTGTTACAACCTCGCCTTGGTTTTTAAGGATTTCAATGACATCTGGAAGGTAATATTCACCTTGAGCATTGTCATTTGATACTCGTGTTAATGAATCAAAAAGAAGTTTATTATCAAAACAGTAGGTACCTGTATTAATCTCTTGTACTTCTCGTTCTTGATTATTTGCGTCCTTATGCTCAACAATTTTTTCAACGTTTCCTTCGGAGTTTCTAATAATTCTACCATATCCAGTAGGATCTACTGCATGAGCAGTTAGAATCGTCGCTTTTGCCCCCGTTTTTTCATGATGTTCAAGGAGTTTTTCCATTGTGTCAGAGGTGATAAGTGGTGTATCGCCACAAACAACTAAAGTGACTCCTTCTTCACCTGATAATTGGGGTGCAGCTTGCATCACAGCATGCGCTGTACCAAGTTGCTTTTCCTGAAGAGCATACTCAGAGTTGGAACCAAGTTGTGCTTGTACTTTTTCTGCGCCATGCCCAATGATGGTGATTAGCTTCTCAACCTTTACAGCTGAGACTTGATCAACAACATGTTGGACCATCGGTTTTCCACAAACTTGATGCAACACTTTATATAATTGAGATTTCATTCTAGTGCCTTGTCCTGCGGCTAAAATCACTGCAAACCGTTTTGTCATGTATGTAGGCCTCCAATAACCTTTTTATCCATTACGAATATATCTTAATTAGCGTTCTATTTCAAGGAAACATATCAAACTCTGTGGTTTTCACAAAAAAAAGATGAAATGAAGGGGGTTTTAGGGGGATTTGTGAAGTTTTTGTGAACTTTTTTCTAAATTGAGCAAGAAAAAAAGAGCCTATGATTTATGTAGGCTCTCTGATGTCTAAAATCTTATTACGAGGCTCCAGCTTCTTCAAACTCAACTTCTAATTCACCTAAACGGTGATACTCCGCTAATACAGCATCTTGAATCTTGCCGCGAGTACTAGAATTGATTGGGTGAGCAATATCTCTAAACTCTCCATCTGGAGTTCGCTTGCTTGGCATTGCAACAAACAAGCCATTGTTTCCATCAATAACACGAATATCATGAACAACAAATTCATGATCCAACGTAATTGATGCAATCGCTCTCATTCGACCTTCGGTATTCACACGGCGTAATCTAACGTCTGTTACTTCCATTCTGTTCCCACCTTTTTCCGTTGATTATAAGCTAAGAGAAATACTAGTTAATACATTTCAACAGAACCCTCTTTTTTTCCTTCATCATTTGGAAAAAAATTAAAATATTTTTTTAATAGGAACAGTTTTTTTGCTACAGTTTTATTTTACGAGCGCGATGACCTCAATTTCTACTAATACATCTTTAGGAAGTCGAGCTACTTCAACGCAAGAACGAGCAGGCTTATGTGTATTGAAGTATGTTCCATACACTTCATTAAGTGCTGCGAAATCATCCATATTTTTAATAAAGACTGTCGCTTTTACAACGGTTTCAAAAGAAGCTCCTGCAGCTTTTAAAACCCCATCAAGATTTTTAAATACTTGTTCTGCTTGATCTTTAATTCCACCCTCAATTAAAGTCCCTTCTGCTGTTAATGGGATTTGACCTGAGCTATAAAACATGTTGTTTACGATAATTCCTTGAGAGTATGGCCCAATCGCTTGTGGTGCTAAGTCTGTTTGAACAATTTTCATCATTCTTCCTCCAATATTTCGTCATTCTTAATTTCTTGTATTGATTTTAGAAAGTTAAAATAGTTTCCTAGTTCTACTTGAATTTGCTTTTCCTTTACGTCCACGCCGGTAATTTTTACGATCGATATATATTCATCTACCAAGCGCTCCTCTATATCCTCAGATTCAACAAGCACTCCTATACCGGCTACTTTAGCATTAAATTCCTCAAGGATACTAATCATCCCATTAATCGTACCACCCGCTTTCATGAAGTCATCAATAATTAGTACTTTTGAACCTTCATTTAAGCTTCGTTTTGCTAGAACCATGGTTTGAATGCGTTTTGTGGAGCCAGATACATAGTTGATACTCACGGTTGAGCCTTCTGTTACTTTACTATCTCTTCTTACAATCACCACAGGTACATTTAAATAGTTCGCAACTGCATAGGCTAATGGGATTCCTTTTGTTGCCACGGTCATGACAACATCTATTTCACGGTCACCATATACGGATGCATATAGCTTTCCAATTTGATTTACAACCTTTGGATCTCCTAATATATCCGTTAGATATAAGTATCCACCTGGTAAAAGGCGATCCGGGTTTGCTATTTTTTCACACAGTTCATGAATAACGCTTTTTGCTTTTTCAAGCCCTACATGCGGAATAAACCTAACGCCCCCTGCTGCTCCTGGTACAGTTAACAATGTGCCAATTCCTTGTTGTTCAAATGTTTGCTTAATAATTGTTAAATCCTCACTAATGGAAGATTTAGCAGAATCATACCTTTCTGCAAAAAGGGAGAGTGAAACCAAATGCTGAGGATTCTCAAGCAAGTAGTTCGTCATATCCACTAATCTACTGCTTCGACGAAATTTCATTGTTACAACCTCCACAAAATCCGAATATTTAATAGTAAATATACCATTATCATACGGATTTAATCAAGAGTATTTCGTTCTCCTATCAATCTAACGGCATGAACTTGGTCACAAAACCCTCGTAAACCATTATAAATTCTTTGTAATCTTGAATCGTGCTGTACAAGTCCAAATACCGTTGGACCACTACCGCTCATTAAGACGGCATCTGCTCCAAATTTCTTCATTTGATCCTTAATATGAGCGACCTCAGGATACATTTTTAAGGTCACATCTTCGAGAACATTCCCTACAAGGTCACATATTCTTTTGTAATTCTGTTCCTGAATCGCTGAAACCATACCGTCAACATCCGGATGGTTTACCTGATTTAAGGAGAGGTTTCGATATACATCAGCTGTTGATACACCAATAGATGGCTTGGCCAAAATCACCCAACAGTGTGGTGGTGCATCGATGTGTTGAATCCTTTCCCCTCTTCCAGTTGCTAGGGCAGTTCCACCGTATACACAAAACGAAACGTCAGAGCCTATTTCAGCCCCTAATATCGCAAGTTCGTCTAACGTTAAGTTTAGGCCCCATAGTTTGTTTAAACCACGTAATGTAGCTGCTGCATCGCTACTACCACCCGCTAATCCAGCAGCTACAGGGATTGCTTTCATAATTGTAATGGCTACCCCTTTTTTCACGCCAAATTTCTTTTTTAATAAATTTGCCGCTTGAAAGGCTAAATTCCGATTATCATCCGGTACATAACGGCTATGAGAAATAATCTTGATTGTATCCTCTTCTAACAAGACAAGCTCAATTCGATCAGCTAAGTCAATTGTAGTCATAATCATCTTTACTTCATGATAACCGTCCGGACGCTTATGTAATACATCTAATGCTAAATTTATTTTTGCTGGCGCCTTTACTAATAACTTCACTTATTCCACCTACTTCATCATTCACTCAATAAATCTTATTCCAGTATTCTCCGTAAAACCTATTTCCCTTTAATTTTCCCATCCTTTTTTCATTTTCTCGTCTTTATCCACATTGTACCATAAAATGCTATCGAAAAATGTCTACATTCGACATCTATATATTTAAAGAAAAGCCGAAGCAAAGCTTCGGCTTTTTGAATAAACAATGATTGTTCCTTATTTCCCTTTAGCTAGCTGTTCCTGGGCAAGCTGAATCGCTCTTTTTACCATATTCCCTGCATCACTTGATTTAATCGCTCTCCAGCCATCTTGTTGAACCGTGTTATAAAAACCTAAATCTTTTGCTAGCTCTTCTTTAAATTGGTGTGACATAATTCCTCTTCTTCTACCCATCTTGACGCCACAACTCCTTGCATAAGAAGTAATCACAAAAAACGTGACAAGATTAGTATTAGAGTTTATGTATACTGATATGTATTTTAGAATCTATGTTGGTTTATGTTTTTTTAGGGCATACTGAGATTATAATAAAAAGTAAAAAGCAGCAAACCTATGTCTACTGCCCGCTTATTGCCAATGTCCCAGTTGTCTCATCAAAAAATGTAAGTTGAACGGTTTCTGTTAATACGTCTGCATAGCTATAAGAAACTCTTTCAAATGAATTCTCATCTTGATCAAGTTCTATCACAAATACTGAGGGATATGTTTCTGCAAGCACTCCAGAGCGCTCAATCGTTTTTCTACGACCACCATTAGCTTTTAATGTTAATCGTTTGCCAAGGTTAAAATCTAAATTCTTTTTTATATCCAGCAACGTTTTACCCATTAACTCCACCTCACTATACATAGTATAACACTACACCCAAAAATAGTCAAACAAAATTAAAATTATAACAGTGAAACAAATTAAATGTCAACGAAAATTTTACAACAAAATTTTTATTTCCATATACCTAGTTTGTACCTATATAATAAAAATATGTAAAAAAAAATAAATTTATGTAATTTTATTTTTGACCAAAAGAAAAAGGACTACCTTTAGGTTAAGTCCACGATCACTAGTGATCACTTAATCTATTGGAAGATCCTTCTTATGACTGGTCAGAGTAGTTTCGATAAGGCATACCTGTACGTAGTAACCCCTTTGTTTCCACTCCACCTAAGCCTTTCTCACCTGTCAGCGTATTCCTTAATACATCCCATACATTAACCCTTTCAACAAAAGGGGTAAAACTTATTTTAGCTACAATATAAACGGGATCTAGGGCATGTATATTCACCCTTGAGGGAGAACTTGCGAAATTTGCTCCCGCTCGAATAAGAGATTCAAAATGAGATTGACAGGCTCCTGCAAAAATGACCAATTGATCTAAATGCGGGATTTTCCTCCTTGCCTGTCTAACCGTTTGAGCAAAATGCAAAGAATGTCGATACGCCTTTAGCTCTGACATTTTCCCTTTTGATTTAGAGTAGGCATCATGTCCTGTAATCACCAAAATATCAGGACGATAACGGTCTATGAGTTCCCCCACTCTTTCTGGCATTTCCTTTTCATTACAATGAAAACCATATACCGGCACACCAATTTTTTCATAAAGGGCTAAGCACTTTTTTAAATAAACCGGGTCACCATCAATGTGAAGGACTCGCCCCGGCATTTGAAAGAAATCCTGGTCGTTTTTATAGCCACCTGTTGCATTGTATTCATTTTTATGTCTAATCAATTGATAATCTTGTCGAAAGAGTCGAAAAGAATTTTCAAGGGCTTCCTCTTCCGCCTGCTTTCTTTTTTGTTTTTCTCTTTCATCAATTAAAATTAAATCTAAATATGGTGCATCTGCAATTAACCTAACATCTTCTCCATAAAGAATCGCAACCCTATTTCCTTCTATCCCCGGTTCTATTTTTATATCGATGACACGGAATAATAAGTCTCCTTTGTATGATTTTCGGGCAACAATATCCCCTACTTTAACATCCATCCTCTTCACTCCATAGCATGGTCATAAATTTCTCAATATTTCTTCTCCATAGCCTATGCAAGTGAAAGATAATAGGTGAGACTTTGATTTGCTGCTTTAGGACTCATTAAAAAAATGAGTCAATAGCTCGTCACTTAGTTTTCCAAACTCCTCAATTGAAAGGGTTTCTCCTCTTCTTTTTGGATCGATATTTACTTGCTCTAAACAACGTTCAATCCTATCCTTTTTTTCTTTCCCCTCAGTAAGACCGCTGGTTAAATTATTTAAAATGGTCTTTCTTCTTTGTGAAAAAGAGGCTCGAACAATTTCAAAGAAAAACTCTTCATTTTTTACGACTACTGCAGGTTCTTCTCTTTTCAAAAGTCGTATAACCGCTGAATCAACATTTGGTTGAGGAACAAAAACCGTTCGAGGGACTGTCATGACCACTTCTGCTTTTGTGTAGTATTGAACTGCGATTGAAAGCGAACCATACTCCTTTGTACCAGGTGAGGCTGAAATTCGATCAGCTACTTCCTTCTGAAGCATCACAACCAATCCACGAATCGGTAGGTGCTCCTGTAATAATTTCATAATGATTGGTGTTGTAACATAATACGGGAGATTGGCCACCACCATTATATCTTTAACTTCTTTCATTTCTTCCTTAATGACTGGTAAAACCTCTGCTTTTAAGATGTCCTGGTGAATGATTTTCACATTCGGATAGGGTGATAGCGTATCAGCAAGGATAGGCAAAAGCCTTTGGTCAATTTCAAACGCAACGACCTTTTTTGCTCTTTTGGCGAGTTGTTCAGTTAATGCTCCAATTCCTGGACCAATTTCAATGGCACCGGAATCCTCTGAAATCCCAGCATGGTCGACGATCCGGTCTAATATATTCGTATCAATCAGGAAGTTTTGCCCTAAGCTCTTTTTAAAAGAAAAGCCGTACTTCTCTAAAATTGTTTTTGTGCGTATAGGTGTTGCAATGTCCTTATTCACTTCTTCAAGTCCCCCTGTAAAACTTCTTTTACTGCTGCTACAAAGCTTTGCTTTGATATTTTAAACATGGTCAAGCGCTTATGTAGCTGTTTTCCATTAGTATATCCAATTTTGAGGAGGATTCCGAGCTTTTCTCTTCTTTCCTTTGCTAGCGGCCCTCCGATTAGTCCTGCGTCGATTAAATCCTGTCGGTCAATCTCTCCTTCATAGACTTCCATTTCCTGTTTTACATCTTTCAATGCCTCTCGTATCGCCTCAACAGATGCATGCTCAACCCCAAGTCCTCTTCCCGATTTAGGTAAAGCATCTTTTTTTTGCAAGAAAGCATGCTTGCACCCAGGAACAGCTTCTGCAACTGTTTTTCTGATCTTTTCACCTGGGAAATCAGGATCGGTAAAAATAATGACTCCTCTCACTTCCTGAGCCAATTTAATCCTTTCAATGGTTTGTTGATTAACAGCCGATCCATTCGTTTCAATTGTATCTGCATCAACTGCTCTTTTTATCGCAACGGTATCGTCTTTTCCTTCAACCACAATAATTTCTTTTATTTTCATTTTTTCCTCCAAAATATGAAACCTTTTCCTTTTTATTACGTCTATTATGATAAAGGGATAATTTAGAAAACGCAAAAAAACAGGAGATTGAAATCCCCTGTTCGATATCGTTAATGAGATTAATTTAATATTTTAATTTTTACTCGTTTATTACCCCAGCGGTAGGCTTGAGATTTCTCCGGGAAAAAGACATCGATCTTATTGCCTTTTATCGCAGACCCAACATCTCCTGCAATTGCATGGCCATAGCCTTCTACATATACCTTCGTGCCTAATGGAATAACACTAGGATCAACAGCAATGACTTTTGCATTTGGATTGGCTTTTAAATTGATTCCCGTACTAGTAATTCCGGAACAACCGTTACAATAAGCCGTATATGCGGTAGCTGTCACATAGAATTCTTTTGCTACAGCAGTTGGGGTGTTACTTCTTGAAACCTGTTGCTGAATCACTTTTGTACCAACAGCAACCACACGATTCACACTTTCTTGAACGGTTTCAGATTTCGTTAATTCTCTTGAGATCTCCTTGCCATTTTCAAGGATGACTTCGTAATGTTTAGCTACTTTCCCTTCTTTACCAGCATTCACTACTTTTTGTTTGCCTTTTTCAAGGGAATTATCTTTTTGTGTCACAACTGCATAAGAAACAGGTTCTTCCACTACATCGGTGACTTTTTCTACACGAATGACTTTTACGACACTTTCCTTTGTAATCTCTTGATCCAATGCTGGTTCTACACGATCCAATTCTCCAAGTGTAATCTCTTGATTTTCTAAAAAGTCAGCGACAGTAGTCGAAGTTGTCCAAACCTGTTGTTCTTCTCCGCCAACATCCATGGTTAATTCAAATGCTTTTTCAATATTAACCACTAAATCTGCTGTAATTTCTGCATCTATCCCAGGTGTGACGATATCATGTTCTGTTACATCAATATTCTGTAATTCAAGTAATTCGTTTACTGTATCCACAGTAGTCCATATTTTATCCTTTTGATCTCCGACCGCAATATGTACGGGGACAGCAGCTTCCCAAACAATGTTCATATTGTTTGTAACTTCTTCATCAACTGCAGGTGTCACAAGGTCTTCCTCACGGAGTGTAATCTCAAACTCTTCTAAAATATCAGCTACCGTATTTGCGTGCGTCCTTATGATGTGTTCCTCACCATCAAGGGACAATGTAACAGTATCCTTGGTTAATTCGTAAGCCCCATAGCCAGTTCCAGCTGCAGTTAGGGCTATGAAACTACTAAGATATACTATTACTCTCTTTTTACTCATTGACTCGGATAACAGCTTTTTCATGTTTTGTAACACGATGAAAAACGCCTCCTTCTCTCGGAGAGATTATATAAACTATCTTTCTTGCTGTCAACCCCTCCTTTGTTAACTTGGACCGTACTTAATATTATGCGAAGTATAACAACAAAAAGGAAGAAGAACTTGTCGACAAAGATACTATATGACTTCGAGTAGCTTTGTAGAACTTTTTCTAAACCTATCTTTTTGGACAAGCTCCTCCAAGATTTGACAGAAAAAAATATCAAATTATGCCGAAAATTCTTTTTGCATTGTCGGATGTTTTTTCTGCAATTTCCTCAAAAGATACCCCTTTTAATTCTGCAATTTGTTCTGCAATATATTTCACATAAGCTGGTTCATTTCGTTTTCCTCGAAATGGGTGCGGTGTCAAATATGGGCAATCTGTTTCAATAAGCAATCGATTCATTGGAATTTTCACAGCCACTTCCTTTGGTACTTTTGCATTTTTAAACGTGACTGGTCCACCAAATGAAATATAAAAATTCATCGCCATACATTGCTGGGCAATTTCATAGCTTCCAGTAAAACAGTGCATGATTCCACCGACTTCACTGGCATTTTCTTCTTTTAGTATGTCAACAATATCTGCGGTTGCTTCGCGATTATGAATCACAATGGGCAAATTTACTCTTTTCGCTAAGGCAATTTGTTTTCGAAATACCTCTTTTTGGATTTCCTTAGGAGACTTATCCCAGTAATAATCTAGGCCCATTTCCCCAATTGCTACTACCTTCGGATGAGAAGCTAGCTCTTCAATCCATTGTAAATCTCCTTCTGTCATATCAATTGCATCTACCGGGTGCCAGCCTATTGTTGCATAGATAAATTCATAAACATCCGCTAACTCGATGGCCTTATTGATGGTAGGTCGATCAAACCCTACTACGACAATTTTTTCAACACCTTCAGCTTTTGCTCGGTCAATGACTTCCTGTAAATCCTCTACATACTGTAGAGCGTTTAGATGTGCATGTGTATCAATTAACATAAATTCCTCCATCTAGTAGATAATTCGAAAGGACAGAAACTTTTTCTGTCCTTCTTGAATATTATTCCTTATTTTACCTTAGAACCATTAGGAAGACTTTGATCGACAGTTGCAAGTGAAAGCATTCCTTCCTCACTACCTGCTAAAATCATCCCTTGTGATAATTCACCACGAAGTTTCACTGGTTTTAAATTGGTCACACATATAACTTTTTTTCCAATTAGTTCTTCTGGCTTATAAAATTTAGCAATCCCTGATACTACTTGGCGTTTTTCATATCCAAGATCGAGTTGAATTTTTAATAGTTTATCTGCTTTTTTTACTGGCTCAGCATGAATCACTTCAGCCACACGTAAATCGACCTTCATAAAATCATCAATTGTAATTTCCTCTACCTCTGGTACTTCCTTTTTCACTTCTTCTTTTGGAGCAGAACCTTGCATTTGGCCCTTAATAAACTCTACTTCTGTTTCAATCTCTAATCGAGGAAAGATCGGTGTACCTTTTGAAACATGAACTCCCTCCACTTTTAGCCCAAATTCGTTTAGGCTCTCCCACGTTTGATATTTTTCATCTTTTAAGCCTAACTGATCAAAAACCTGTACTGGAGTCGTTGTTAAGAAAGGCTTAAGCATTACAGCTGTGAATCTTAATGCTTCAGCCAGATGCGACATGACGGAAGCTAGACCCTCTTTATTGTTTTCGTCCTTTGCTAGTACCCATGGTTGAGTTTCATCAATATATTTATTGGTGCGACTGATCATTTGCCATAGGGAAGAAAGCGCAACAGAGAACTCTAATTGGTCCATTGCTTCTTCATATTTTTTTAGACTATCCATTACTACTTCCACCAATGACTGATCAAACTCTGTCACATTTCCACGGTAAGCAGGAATTTCGCCTCCAAAGTATTTATCAACCATTGCAATCGTACGATTTAATAAATTTCCAAGGTCATTCGCTAAGTCAAAATTGATACGCTCAACAAAGCTTTCAGGTGTAAATACTCCATCTGAACCAAATGGAACTTCTCTTAAAAGATAATAGCGTAATGCATCCAGTCCATAGCGATCTATTAAGGTGACAGGGTCGACTACATTCCCTTTTGATTTTGACATTTTTCCGTCTTTCATTAATAGCCAGCCATGTGCAAATACCTTTTTAGGTAAAGGTAAATCCAATGCCATTAACATAATCGGCCAATAAATGGTGTGAAATCTTACAATTTCTTTCCCTACTAGATGAACATCAGCTGGCCAATATTTTAAATAGTTAGCATCATCATCTGTTCCATATCCAAGTGCAGTAATGTAGTTTGATAAAGCATCAATCCATACATAAATAACATGTTTCGGGTCCCCAGGTACCTTTACGCCCCAATTAAAGGTCGTTCTTGAAACCGCTAAATCTTCTAGGCCAGGTTTGATAAAGTTATTGATCATTTCATTTTTCCTAGACTCCGGTTGAATAAACCCTGGATTTTCTTCATAATAGGCTAATAATCGATCAACATAGTTGCTCATTTTAAAGAAATAGGACTCTTCTTTCACTAGCTCGACTGGGTGACCACTATCTGGGCTTTTTCCACCCACAACTTTACCATCCTCTATAATTGGATCTACCAATTGGTGCTCAGTATAAAACGTTTCATCAGGAACAGAGTACCATCCTTCATACTCGTCTAAGTAAATATCACCTTGGTCTAAAAGCTGTTTAAAGATTTTTTCTACGACATCTTTATGGCGATTTTCGGTAGTCCGAATAAAGTCGTTATAAGAAATATCCATTTTAGTCCATAAGTCCTGGATTCCTGCAACAATTTCATCTACGTAAGCTTGAGGTGTAATTCCTTGTTCTTCTGCTTTCCGTTGGATTTTTTGTCCATGTTCATCCGTACCTGTTAAATACATGACATCATAACCACGTAATCGCTTGTAGCGTGCGAGTGCATCTCCCGCTACAGTCGTGTAAGCATGACCAATATGTAATTTTCCGCTTGGATAATAGATTGGGGTTGTAATATAAAAGGTTTTCTTTTCTCCCATTTGTAAAGCCTCCTTAATTAAACTGCATTTCTATAGAAGTAACCTGTCACATTCTCCCTTTAAAACAATAAGTAATGTACTTATTCGTAATAGAAATCAACGTAATCTGTGTATGTATTATTTTTGAGCATCATAAATTAAATTCTTCACAAATCCATCTATTCCTCTTATCTCAACAAAATATACATAAAAAAAGGGTCTAATGCAATAAAAGAACATACTCCAAACACCTTTTTGGTAAGTTATGGATACAACATCCTTTTTATGGTATTTTTTCCACAATAGATTTATAATGGATTTTGTCGAATAAAATTTGATTTTTGTCGAATTTTAGACACAAATAAAAATTGATAATATTGCCATTTTATTATTGAATGTATAGTGATTTTTTTCCATGGTTTCTAAACAAACCTTATTAAATCAGGATTTTCAGAAATCGTAATATACATTTTTTTTAATAAATGCAAACATTTGTAATTTGTGATTGACGTTTATTGGAAACACTGTTATTATAAAAACACAAGGTTTTTGTCGAATAATGACGAAATACGTTATATTAAAATACAGGAAAAACTTATAAATTTTTGAGAGGGGAATCTTTGCATGAAATCTACAGGTATCGTTCGTAAAGTTGATGAGTTAGGCCGTGTTGTTATCCCTATTGAACTACGCCGTACATTAGGAATTGCTGAAAAAGACGCATTAGAAATTTATGTTGATGATGAAAGAATCATCCTAAAAAAATACAAACCAAATATGACTTGTCATATTACAGGTGAAGTTTCTGACCAAAATATTACGCTTGCTGGTGGTAAAATTGTGTTAAGTCGTGATGGGGCAGAGCAAATGCTTCAAGAGCTTCAACAAAACTTAGAAACAGCTAAATAATAAAAAAAGTGCCAAAGGTAGAAAACGCACATGCGTACAACCTTGGCACTTTTTTTATTTTGGCGAGTTTTCTTTGTGATATACGTTGTAGATTTCTCTTTTGGGCTGATTTCGGTCGATAGCAACTGCCTTTATTGCCTCTTTCACTGTCATTGTTTTCTCTGATATATAATAATCGACATGTTGGTTAATGGTTACGTCCTCCCACCAAATATCATCATTCGTTTGTTCTTCCCCCTCTTGTGCACCCTCTACAACTAAACAAAATTCCCCTCTAATTTGTTCTTTCTTTGACCACTCAAGAATACTTAAGAGATCACCTCTGATAAATTCTTCAAACTTCTTCGTCAATTCCCTTGATACCGTTATTTTCCGATTCCCTAACACGTCCACCATTGCTTCGAGCGTTTCCTTTAATCGATGTGGAGCCTCATAAAAGATGAGCGTAGCACGAATCGTTTTTAATGCTTCTAATTGCCCTTTTCGTTCTTTTTTATTTCGGTCTAAAAATCCAAAAAAGAAAAAGGGTTGAGTCATTAATCCAGAGGCAATCATGGCAGTTAATGCAGCATTTGCACCTGGTAAGGGAACAACAAACAGCTTTTCTTCTAATGCTTGGACTACTAGCTCGTATCCTGGATCTGAAATAGTCGGCAGGCCAGCATCACTAACAAGAGCAATACTTTTCCCGGCTTTAAGCTGATCAATCAGCTTTTGTCCACTAAGTTCTTTATTATGATCATGGTAACTTACAATTGGAGTGGTAATTTCAAAGTAGTTGCATAACTTCTTTGAATGTCTCGTATCCTCAGCCGCAATTAAATCAACCGTTTTTAACGTATTAATTGCACGGAAGGTCATATCATCTAAATTCCCAATTGGAGTCGGAACTAAAAAGAGGGTTCCTCCATCATTTGGTTGAAAGCTTTTTTGTTGCCACATCGTGAGTACTCCCTTCCATTGAAATAAGCCTGTCCTTTTCTTTCCTTGATAGTCGTTTAAATTGATACTCAGCGCTTAATGCTTCACCTTTTGTTTCATATGTTTCTGAATAAATGATGTGAACTGGATTTCTCCCTCTTGTATACTTTGCTCCTTTGCCTTCATTATGCATTTTTATTCGTTTATCAAGATTATTGGTGTACCCTGCATAATAGGAGCCATCCCGGCACTCTACTACATAAAAATAATGCTTACTTTCCGCCATATAATATTTCATTTAACTCCTTTGTATACTCATTTTTCTCATTGTAGACAATGAGTGGAGGCAAAATTTTCAAATCTGGCTGACCATCCTTTATTCCTTCAATCAATATCGTGTTTGCTTCTTTACCTGATTTAGGGTAAACAAATTGGAGCCTTTTAGGTTCGATTCGGTATTTCCTCATTAAAGTTACAATATCAAGCAGGCGACCTGGACGATGGACAAAAGAAACCTTTCCCCCTTGTTTAGCAAGCTGACTACTTACTCGTACAACATCCTCCAATGTACAATATATTTCATGTCTTGCGATGGCTAAGTGCTCATTTTTGTTTATTTCTTCCTGTCCAGGTGTTTGGAAATAGGGAGGATTGCAAGTGACTACATCAAATTTTCCATGCCCAAGCAATGAAGGCATCTGTTTGATATCACCATGGATCATTGAAATCTGTTCTTCTAACTCGTTATACTCAATGCTCCTTTTCGCCATGTTATAAATTCTCTCTTGTATTTCCACTCCTGTTACTTTTGCTTTCGATCTTAAACTCAATAATAATGGAATAACGCCATTTCCTGTACATAGATCAATCAGATTTCCTTTTTGTATCGGTACATATGTAAATTTAGCCAGCAGGACTGTATCTAACGAGAATGCAAAGACGGAAGGACTTTGTATTATTTTTAAGTCTTCAGCTAGCAAAAAATCTAACCTCTCATCTTCATATAAATCAATCATGAATTCGTTCCTTTCTTCCTAACAAGATACCGTTATTATATACTTTAACACAAAGAAAAAAGCCTTCCAAAAAGGAAGACCCCCTATTTTTTATTTAAGAAAGATAAGCAAAACAAACAATCACCATCGGTTCTTACACTTCCATAATGGACATTGCAAATGTGAAAGCCTTCTTGATATAGTCGAGCTAAGTTATCATAGCCTTCACCAATGTCAATTTGTTTCATTTCATTTGTCGAAGCGCCCGCTTTTGGTTTCTTCTTTTGATTCAATGGTTGTTGTTCTAAACGCCGACGTAAATGATCATTTTCAATCCTTAAGTTGTGGTTTTCTTCTAGTAGTTCTCCTAAGTGCTTCTTTAAGTCACCTAGTTGTTTATATAAATGACCAATTTGCTCTTCCATACTACTTACAGATTCAAATATGCTTTTTTTGTCCACGATATCCACCTCGTTAATCTGTGGCTTGTATCGAAACAGCTCCTTCTCTGAGTAGTTCATCCCATGTATATTCGATCACACGTTCACGGTCCACTAACTCAACTTGAAGTACTCTTTCTAGAATATTTAATCCTACAACTTTTCCAACACCATTAGGAGTTTCAAGCATTTCTCCTAAATCAGGCAATTGTTCTTTTGCGGATTCATATTCATCATTTTCATACTTCAGACAGCACATTAAACGACCACAAAGACCAGATATTTTTGTAGGATTTAACGATAAGTTTTGATCCTTTGCCATTTTAATGGATACTGGCTCAAAATCTCCTAGAAATGTTGAACAGCATAGCATTCTTCCACAAGGTCCTATTCCGCCAAGCATTTTCGCTTCATCTCTTACACCGATTTGTCTTAGTTCAATCCTTGTCCGGAAAATGGCAGCTAAATCTTTTACTAGCTCTCTGAAATCGACTCTTCCATCTGCTGTAAAGTAGAAGATCACCTTATTGCGATCAAATGTATACTCTACATCTACTAGTTTCATATCAAGATTATGTTCAACTACTTTTTGAAAACATACCTCATATGCTTCTTTAGCTGCTGCTTTATTTTCCTGAACAATGATTTTATCCTTTTGCTCTGCAACCCTAACCACTTTCTTAAGTGGAAGGACAATATCATTTTCATCTACTTGCTTTTTATTGATAACAACCTTACCAAACTCTATACCACGTACAGTTTCGACAATGACAAACTCTCCATCAGGAATCGTAAGGCCGCCAGGATCAAAATAATAGATCTTCCCTGCCTTTTTAAATCGTACACCAACTACATCATACAAGCTTAAACCCCTCCTGCAATTTAAATACCAGTTGTTCCATTAATAATTGTGGATTCATGTTGGTGCTTAATCGTCGTTTTGCTTCTAGAATAACCTCAATCTGGTCACTTACACGCTTTGATGTGCTATGAAGGGCATGTTGTTTTAACATGTCGATATTTTTTTTATATACAACAGTTTCTTCATCACCTATTTGTATCTGCAATAAATCTCTATATAAAAGTAATAATAAGCTTAGACTTTGATCTAATTGTTCTTTTTCTTTAAAGTGAGCCATCCACTGAATTTGAATAAGAGAAAGAGCTTGAATTGGTCTTGAGTTTAATACCTCATATAATTGTAACACTAACTCATACGACTGTCCAAACCATTCATCTACACATAGTCGGCGAGCTTCTTCCACATCATTTGTCACATATGAAGCCAGTCCAGCTAATGAAGGTGATATTCCCTCTTCAACCAATGAAGTCATTATCGCTTTTCCAGATAGTGGTTTAAAGGATAAGATTTGACACCTTGATAGAATCGTATCTAGCATTCGATGAAATTGCTCTGTTAATAACAGAGCAACTGTCTCACTATTTGGTTCCTCTAAGAACTTTAATAAACTATTTGCTGCATTGGTCGTCATGCGATCTGCATGCTCGATAATATATAATTTTTTGTTTGACTCAACACCTGTTTTTGAGAACTCCTCTTGTAACGCTTGTATTTGCGCTTTTTTTATCGATAACCCGTCAGGCTCAACATAATGAACATCCGGATGATTCCTTGACTCAATTCTTCGACAATTACTACACTGGTTACAAGGTTTGAAGCCATCCTTTTGCTGCAAACAAAAATAAGCCTTGGCAAATAGAATACTAACTTCCTTTTTCCCCGTTCCTTTATTTCCTTCAAATAAATACGCATGGGCAACTCGCATTTTTTTAAAGCTATTTTCAATCATTTTTAATACAATTGGTTGTTGTTCATAGAGCTGTTCCCACGTTTTTACCACTATTGATCACACTCTCAAATTACTTATATAAGTCGATTAATAATCCTTTTATTTCTCCTATCTTATCCAAAATGTCAATTGGATCCTTTTCCTGATCCATTAGAATTTTGGTCATCTCCAGCAGTTCTTTATCTATATTTTCAACAAGTTTAAGTGTTCTAGAATTACCGCTAGCATTCCAATCATGTGATTGTTTCAGATTAAGTCCAAATTCTACTGCTTCATGAACAAAATCCTTTACCAATCGTTTATATTTTGCAAGATCTTTAAATGTCCGAGATTTGGATAGACGTTGGCCTGCACTCTCTATTTGCGACATTAGTTTGCTAAGCTGCTCTACATGCAATTTTTTCTCATGTTTTGCAAATTGCATGCCAAATGTCGATTGATCTTGTGATTTAATTGATGTGTTCCCTCTATCATTCTTTAAAGACATTCTCAAATCTTGGTTAATCTTCATTTGTTACATCCTTTATATCTTACTAAAATTGATGGAACTGTTCAATTGGGAGAACAAAGACGGTTGCTCCGCCCACTTCAACTTCAACTGGATATGGGACATAGGAATCTGCATTTCCACCCATTGGAGAAACAGGTGCTACTAATTGGTCTCGGTGCTTACAATTATCATTAATTATCTGTAACGCTTTCTCAACTCGTATATCTTCTACACCTATCATAAATGTAGTATTCCCCGATCTGAGAAACCCTCCTGTCGTTGCTAACTTTGTCGCTCTTAAATTATTATCCACTAGAGCCTGTGATAACCGATTGCTGTCCTTATCTTGGACAACCGCGATAATTAGTTTCATCCTATAGACCTCCTTATAGTTTAACACTTTTTTAAGCCAAGTTCATTTTACGTTTTATGGAAGAAAACCATAATCATGGATGTATTAGTACTATTATAGCAAGAATTATTCTGACTAAAAGAAAAACCTATAAAAACTTTACGAATAAATATCATGAATTAGGTTTTGTGGTATTTATCCTATTGAAAAGTCGAGTAAGGTGTGCAAACTCTAGTGACGTTTAGAAAAAAAAGAGCAACCCTTTTAAGATTTCCATTCCCTTATAAGGAGTATGACAATCTTCATAGAGCGCTCTTTTTTTCTAAAGTTATTATAGCTTTAATCTTTCTTCAAGTACTTGTTTTATATCAGAAAAAACATCTGCAATTTCCTGATTCGCATCAATTCGAACAATTCTCTCAGGAAATCTATCGATAACAGCTTCATATCCTTGGCGAACCTTTTGATGAAAATGAATTTCTTCTAAATCTAACCGATTTACTTCTCGTCCTTTATTTTTATTAATTCGATTTAAACCGATTTCGGGATCTAAATCTAAATAAAGAGTCAAGGTTGGCATCAATTCTCCAATTGCAAATTGATTAATAGAAAGAACTTCATCAATTCCCAACCTTCTTGCATACCCTTGATAGGCTAAACTACTATCGATAAACCGGTCACATAAAACGATGTTTCCTTCATTTAAAGAAGGAACTACCTTTTCTACTAAATGCTGCCTTCTTGCAGCCGCATAAAGCAACGCCTCCGTACGGCCATCCATTTTCGTATTTTTCGGGTCAAGGATTACAGACCGAATTTGTTCTGCAATATCAATTCCTCCTGGTTCTCTTGTCACAACAACCTTTTTTCCTCTATTTTCAAGGAAGTCTTTTATATATTGGATAATGGTTGATTTACCTGAACCTTCAACCCCTTCTAATACGATAAATAACTCTTTCATTTATTATCCTCCATTACTATTCAACTATCATCATGTGATTATTCTCTAAATTATTCCCTTGGAAACGCGCACCTTGTTCAACATATCTTCTAATAACCTTAATTTGTTGGGAGGTAATGGTTTCTCCCGCCATTAAAACTGGAATACCAGGTGGGTAAGGAATAATCATTTCCGCAGAAACTTTACCAACGGCCTCTTCTACAGACACAACTTTTTTATTGTACCTTTTAATTTGCTTATAAGAAAGCGCTAATTCTGATACATATTCAACTTCTGTAAAAGGAATTGAATGAATAGGTTCTACTACTGGTAAATCCCGGATGATTGCGTTTATTTTTTCTGCAAGCATCTTGCCTTTAATATGTTCGTAAGATAACGGAAGTACGAAGAGAACATTGTTAGGGTCCGCTAATTCAGAATATATTCCATGCTGTTCAAGCATTGCTTGGATTTGAAATCCATTTTTACTTGTATGAGATTGCAGGGTTATTTTTAACGGATCTGTTTTAATTAACCTTTTATTTGATTCAACAGCTTGTAGTTGAGGAATTTCTTGTAAACTCCGTTTAAAACCTTGGATCTCTTCCAGTAGAGTGTTTGTTCCAATTTTTCTTTGCATGGCTAAATAATATCTTGCAAGATCAAGAGAGGCCATGATTGGGTAGGACGGACTGCTGGACTGAAGCATTTTTAAATAGAACGCGATTTTATCAGAATCAACTAGATTGCTATTTACATGCAAATACGATCCCATAGTCATTGCAGGCAATGTTTTATGAGCTGAATTTACGATTACATCTGCTTTTGCATGAACAGCTGATGTCGGAAAACCTTCTAAGATAAAATGAGCCCCATGGGCTTCATCTACTAACACTGGAATATGGTGCTGATGTGCTAGCTCAATAATGTTAGTGAGATCCACTGTCATTCCATAGTAATTAGGATTGGTTAAAATCACTGCTTTTGCCTCTGGATATTTCTTTAGGGCTTCACGTACAGTCTTTTGTGAAATACCGACTGGAACCTTTACTACATGGTCATATTCGGGGCTCAAAAAAACAGGACGTACTCCCGCAAGTTGTAATCCATTTAAAATCGATTTATGTGAATTCCGTTGAACTAAGACAATATCATCTTCTTGGCAAGTAGCGAGTATCATTGCTAAATTTCCAACCGTTGATCCATTTACTAAAAAGAACGTTTTTTCAACCTGATAAAGATCAGCTGTTAACCTCTCTGCCTCACGAATGACTCCCTCAGGATCATGAAGGTCATCTAAACCGGTTAATTCAGTTACATCAAGCTTAAGAATTTCATTGTACTCCCTTGCAACCTGAGGAAACAACTCTCCACCTTTATGCCCTGGTACATGAAAGGATATTGGATTTTTACTCTTATGGGCAACCAATGCAGAATAAAGAGGTGTATGATTTTGATTCATCTCTATGTACTCCTTTAGAAAACATCTATTTACATTCCATATGTTTAACACTTCTTCTATCTTACATTTTTTTCTTCATAAAGAAAACTTGGCCGGTGCCAAGCCTTTGGCGCAGACAACTGCCTAGTTGCCCTTTTTTGTTGGGGATTTATGTATATAAATAAAAAATAGGGTCCTACCCATAGGACCCCTGTCATTTTAAGAATATATCTCAGGTGTTGTAACTTTTTTTAATTGTGAAATGTAAAAGTGGTACTTTGGATCATTTGTTTCTGTCTTCACCATATCTTTTTCACAATCTGTACAGATAAATTTTGTGTAAAGATGTATGCCTCTATATTTAGATTGTTCACATATTACACACGTTTCCCCAATATTTTTTGATACAAGTGAACTCAAGTGCCTCCACCTCCATTACAAGCATTACCAATACCAAGAAATGTATACACAATTTTTAATTAAATACACAATTTAATTTTACGTATCACTTTTAGCCTATGACGTTCACTTCCTATTTGAGTATGTCTTCCTAGATTTATTAAAAATAATTTTCAAACTCCCATTATGCCTTTATGGTGCCAGGCACCGCAAGTGGGAACGGTTTTGTCCCGGTACGGGTGCCTGGCACCCTGGTTCGAGTTTAACTTCCGTGTCCGAAGGTGTGAACTCACAAGGACATTATCAGATAAGCGAGCGAGCATAATGTCCTTGAAGGTAGCTCTCAAAGACAATATCACCTTTACGCGTTAGCAAAATGTCCTTGAGGAGTGCTCTCAAAGACAAAAACAGCATCGTGAGAATCCCAAACGTCTTTGAGGGAAACACTCATGGACAAAACTAGCCCCGCAAGGATAGGAAATGTCTATAATGGGCAATCAAAATGCTCCTGTATATCATACACTCCTCATTTCGCTCGTTTGCTTCCTTGAACTCCTCGTTCCTCGAAACCCGACCATACCTTTTCTTTTTATCTTTACAGCTTATGTATTAATACCATGATAGAGTTAACCTTACGGTTAACAAAATAAAAAAGAAGCTAGCTCATTAAAGAACTAACTTCTTAGTTGCCTAGCGACGTCCTACTCTCACAGGGGGAGTCCCCCAACTACCATCGGCGCACGAGCTTAACTTCCGTGTCCGGTGGTCGGCTTCCGATGACCTTCGGATATCCGCGTCAGACTGCTCTCACTCAACTCGTCGTGTATATCATACACTCCTCATTTCGCTCGTTTGCTTCCTTGAACTCCTCGTTCCTCGAAACCCAACCATACCTTTTCTTTTTATCTTTACAGCTTATGTATTAATACCATGATAA
Source organism: Bacillaceae bacterium (assembly GCA_041640535.1). Lineage (GTDB taxonomy): Bacteria > Bacillota > Bacilli > Bacillales > Bacillaceae_L > Litchfieldia. The sequence continues at coordinate 9 of JBEQAC010000003.1, read as the reverse complement.
AGTTAACCT
>JBEQAC010000002.1:0-67925 GCA_041640535.1 Bacillaceae bacterium | reverse complement strand
ATTCACTAAAGAAGAGTTGTGAGTTCTATATTAAATCTTGTAATTATTGGTTTCGTTGTGATCTATCTTGTTATATAGGTGATAAAACATCTGTTAAAGATATGTATGATCAAGTTTCTCAATTAAAAGTTTTAGAGAAAAATAATGTTGTATTTGATAATAAGGTGTTCTTATTAAAGCAATCACAGGAAACCAATCATCAAATGAAAATGCCAGATATGACTACATGGGTAACAATGCTTAAGAAGGGTACAAATGAAACAGTGAAGCGGGAGATTGAAGATTTTCTGCATGAGATAGAAGGGATGAATGCAAAATTTTTAAACCAGTTTCATCAAAATTTCTTACAAATGGTTTTCTTTGTTTTAAATTTAAAAGGGATTCAGGCTCATCAATTATTCAGTGATTCAAAGTCAATCGAGTTTTCTGAAAAGGCCACCCGTTCAATAAAGGAAATGATAGACTGGGTACACTATGTGATAGAAAAAGCCTCAGAACAGACAGAAAAGGTAGAGGAAGTTAATACAATAGTAGAAACGATTATGAATTTTATTGCTGTAAATATTGATAACAGTGAATTATCGAGAAAAGATATAGCAAAACATGTATTTTTAAATGAAGATTACTTATCAAGATTGTTTAAAAAAGAAGTTGGAATTCCACTTTCTAACTATATTATGGAAGAAAGAATTAAATTAGCAAAAGATTTGTTAAGAAGGACAGATTTATCCGTGAGTGATGTAGCTACTTCTGTTGGATATTCGAACTTCTCTCATTTCACAAAGATATTTAAAAAACAGATTGGTGTGAATCCAAAGGAATTTCGTAGTAAATTTATTACTAATTAATTAGTAAACCGATAGTAATGTAATCCATTTTATTGGAGTTTGCGATTAATCTAAAAGGCTAGTAAACAACCTAAGGTTAATTTTCAGTAATTTTTAGCTGAAGTCATGAAAACGCTATCAATATTGTCATGATAGCGTTAGTGAATCATATCAAGGGGTGATAATATGACAATTGAGAGGGAATAAATTTAAGGAGGGAAAGAAATGAATAAAAGATTAAAGTTTTTCGGTTTGATTTTTGCCATCATGTTATTAGTTTTTGCATCAGCTTGTACATCAAAAAGTACTGAGGAGACGAATGCTGATGATGGAGGGAATACGAATAATGGATCAAATGAAGAGGAAGCTGTACATTTAAAAATTGCCTTTCCATTGTTCTATGGAGAACCTGCAGATTTGAAAAAGGTAGAGGCAGAACTTAGTAAGCTAGCAAAAGAAAAAATAAATGCGACATTAGAAATAACGGCTCTATCAATTTCTGCATATGATCAGCAAATGAACTTAGTGTTAACTAGTAATGAGCAACTCGATCTTTCTGTTGTTCTTGCAGCCTCACTTGCTCCACAAGTAAGTCGGGGGCAATTACATGACATAGGCGATATTTTAAAGGAACATGGACAAGGAATAATTGATGTTGTAGGCGAAGATTTTTTAGCAGCAACCCAAATTGCTGGTAAACAATATGCAGTCCCAACTTTACGTGATTTCGCAGCAAGTTATGGGTTTATGATTCCAAAAACTTATGTTGATAAATATGACATTGATGTTGATCAAATAACAACCCTTGAGGATATGGGTGAAATTTTAAGAACGATAAAAGCAAATGAACCTAATGTATATCCATTAAGTTCTAATGGACCAGGATCATCAATACTCGATCACCATAGATTTGTAGATCCGTTAACCGATTTTAATGGAGTATTACCTAATTATGACAATGATCTAAAAGTGGTTAATTTCTATGAGATGCCTGAATATGTTGAGAAGTTAAAGACGATTAGAAGTTGGTATGAAGAAGGACTTATATTAGAAGATATAGCAACAACACAAGTAACAAAAAATGAATTATTAAAGGCCGGGAAAATAGCTACTTTTACTCAAAGTCAAAAACCTGGTATTGAGCAACAAAATTCACGTGATATGGATATGGAAATGGTAGCAGTTGAAATTATCCCTCCAGCTTCAACAACAGCAAATGTGGCAGGGATTAGTTGGAGTGTTCCTCGCAATTCGAAGAACCCAGAAAAAGCTGTAGAATTACTAAATTTAATGTATACAGACAAAGAGTTTTTTAATCTACTCACATGGGGAATTGAGGGAGAGCACTATGAAAAGGTTTCGGATGAAGTAATAAAATATCCTGATGGTGTAACCTCTGAAAATGTTCGATATAGTCTTAATACTAGTTGGTTAATGGGTAATCAATTCCTATCTTATAAGTTTGAAAATGAGGATCCAGAACTTTGGGAGAAAATAAAAGAATTTAATAATGAATCCATAAAGTCGAAAGCGCTAGGATTTAACTTTGATTCTACCCCTGTACGAACTCAATTAGCAGCAGTCAATAACGTGAAAGAACAATATCGAGTAGGGTTAGAAACAGGAGCAATGGATTTCGATAAACATTATCCTGAGTTTATAAAAAGATTAGATGCTGCCGGCATGAATGAAATCATTGCAGAAAAACAGAGACAGTTAGACGAATGGGCGAAAGTAAACGGAGTTAAGTAACATTTTGTAACTTGAGAGCTGGCATTACATTATTATGTAGTATCAGCTCTTTATTAAAAATCCCATACTATATTTATCAGGGAGTATTCTACTATCTTCGGACATGGTAGCTGGATTCCAATGCTTAGAGATGAATGCGTTTTGGATTTCGATGGTGCGCCAATAAAAGTAAATGGAGAAGATGTAACTCTTCTTCAGTGGTTGGCGCTACAGTCAAAATAGGTTCATGACAGCTTTCTTTAGATTTTATAGAAACGAAGTGATTTAACATTGGGGAAATTGACAGAAGTGCTATACTCTTTTTGCACTTGGGTAATAAAGTTTACATATTTAAACATTTTATGGTTTTTATTTATTATAGCTGGATTTGTGTTATTTGGTTTTTTCCCAGCTACAGTAGCTATGTTTTCCATATGTAGAAGGTGGGTTTTAAAAGAATACGATATTCCTATATTTAAACACTTTCTAGAAATATATAAACAAGAGTTTATAAAGAGTAATAAAGTCGGGTTTATCCTTTTGGTGATAGGGTTATTACTATACGTGGATATTAGGGTGTTGCAGCTTTCGTCCGTTTTTTTTAAGCCATTATTGATAGGCTTTTATCTAATAAGTTTACTATTAATTTTAACGGTTCTTTATCTATTTCCTATTCTTTCTCACTATGAAATTACTCCATTAAAAGCGTTAAAAAGTGCAGCGCTTTTATCAATAAGTCATCCTATTTATACAATTACAATTGTTGCAGGTATGTTTAGTTTGTATTTTCTTTTCTTACTAATACCAGGATTAATTCCACTTTTTTGTGGCAGTATCCCTTCATTTGTCATCATGTGGTTTAGTTATCAAGTGTTTCAGAAAAATGAAGCAAAACAACAAATAACCTATAACAACGAGAGCTTTAGTGAAATTTAAGAATTGGTACCATTCAATTCAATTAAATTAAATTAAATGGGGCATCGTTTTTCTATAGCCCTTCCAGTTATATATAGATGACATTGCTTACTTTAAAAAACACATGGAGGAAAAACATGAAATTAGTAACGTATCGTACCGGAAGTGATTTTCGTCTAGCAGCTCAGGTAGATAACACGATTATTGATTTACAAAAGGCTTATGAGGAAAAATTAAGATCAAACGGAGACGAAAAGGCTGTAGAAAAGGCAGCTATTATCTTACCGTCCGAAAGTAATAATTTTTTTAAGGGCGGTGAGCATGCAATGAGTGCTGCAAAAGAAGCGGTAGCATATGCATTGGAAAGGCAAGATACATCGGCAGCTGTAGTTAGCAAAAAAGATGTAATAATAGGTCCCCCTGTTACCAAGCCGGGGAAAATTATCTGTGTTGGACATAATTATCGCGAACACATTTTGGAAATGAAAAGAGAAATCCCTGAGTACCCCGTACTTTTTGCAAAGTTTTCAAATGCGGTAAGTGGACCAGAGGACACCATTCCATTCCCATTAATCACAGAAAAACTAGATTATGAAGCAGAATTTGCTGTTGTTATTGGTAAAACAGCAAAGGATGTACCTTTAGATGAAGCATTCGATTACGTGGCTGGGTATACCATCGTAAATGATGTCACCTTCCGTGATTTACAAAAACGTACATTACAATGGTTACAAGGTAAATCCCCAGATGGAAGTGCTCCAATGGGGCCATGGTTAGTGACGAAGGATGAACTTCCAGATCCAACTGGACTAGAGATATCTTTAACTGTAAACGGAGACGAAAGACAACGTTCAAACACAAGTAATCTAGTGTTTACAGTACCTCGGTTAATCGAATATATATCTTCCATTATGACACTTGAACCAGGAGATGTAATCCTAACAGGAACTCCAGGTGGAGTCGGTGTGGCAATGGATCCACCAACATTTTTAAAAGATGGGGATGTTGTTTCTATTACTGTGGATAAAATAGGAACCCTAGAAAACACAGTTAAAAAGATAGACAAAGAGAAAGTGAAAGCATATGCGACAAAAATTAATCAAAATATTAATAGGTTAGTGAGCATCGCGAGAGAGCAATCAGAAGAAGTGATTCAGTGGAAGCCTTCTGAGGAAGAATGGTCAATTGCACAGATTCTTAATCATGTGGAGGAAGCCAATCGTTTTTGGCTCCAAGAACTAAAACGAACTGTTGCAAATCCTGAAATCAAATGGGGGCGTGGACTAGATCATCAGGAAAGATTAGCTGCTGTTTCAACTGGGCATTATGATACAGAATTAACTTTAAATAAGATTAATTCCTTTAAAACAACCATCCGTCAAACACTCGTAAATTTAAATGATAGTGACTTACTAATTGAAGCGACACATAAAAATCCTAAGTTTGGTAAAAAACCACTATCTTTCTTACTTGACCATTTTATGGTAGAGCATTTAGAGAAACATGTATCACAAATAGAACGGAATTTGAAAAAAAAATTATCGATGATCGTCTGACTTTTTTTATCTGAATCATTTAGTAAAGAGGGGCTAACCATCTAAATTAGGAGGAGAAAACATGGCAGAGAAAAATCTTTTTTTTGATAGTGTAGAAGTACAAGATTTTAATAAGGAAATAGAGAAGTATCATTTAGGACCATTGTGGAATGCCATTCCAGAATTGATGAATAAACAACCTACACCACAAGCAAAAGCTTATTTATGGAAATGGGATACAATTTATCAAAAACTAATGGAAGCACGAGAAATTTTCACTCCTGAACGTGGTGGGGAAAGAAGAGCGATTTATTTTCAAAACCCAGGTTTATATGATCGGAAGCCGTGGGGATGGGCATCAACCACTCAAACCTTATATGCTGCGGTGCAACTAATTCTTCCAGGTGAAACAGCACCATCACATCGTCATACGCAAAGTGCCCTACGCTTTATCATGGAAGGAGAAGGTGCTTACACAATTGTGGAAGGTGAACGTGTGTTTATGGAAGAGGGTGATTTCTTAGTTACACCAGGTGGATTATGGCATGGTCATCGGCATGAAGGGGATAAACCAATGATTTGGATGGATGTGCTGGATATTCCATTTATTTATGGTACTGGTGGTACATTTTTTGAATCATACCCTGATCAAATTCAACAGCCTGAGATGCCGGATAATGTGAAAGCCAATCGTTATCAAGGCGGTATGGTACGTCCAATCTCAGACCGTAAGAGTAGTATTGCTCCATTGTCCTCGTTTAAATGGAAGCAGACGGATGCGGCACTTAACGGGTTGAGTCAATATGATCCAGACCCTTTCGATGGGCATGCAGTGGAATATATCAATCCATCCAATGCACAAACCGCGAATGCCAATATTGCCTCATGGATGCAGAAGCTACCTGTAGGATACCGTTCGAAAGCACACCGTCATACCCATTCGGTCATCTATCAAGTGCATAAAGGCACAGGATATACAGTGATAAATGGAGAAAAATTTAGTTGGTCAAAAGGAGACTTTTTTGTTGTACCGAATTGGGCGTGGCATGAGCATGTTACTACTTCCTCAGAAGATGCGTTGCTTTTCTCAGTAAGTGACTTGCCTATAATGGAAAAGTTCGGATTACAAAGAGAAGAAGCGTATCCTAAAAATGATGGTCATCAAGAAATAGTCAGTGAATTTGAACCTTTGTTACCTTGATATAGAAACACTGTGTAATATGGAGTGTATGTCGCAACTTATTTAGTATGAAGGCAACTAACCTATTTTGGGCGTTGCCTTTTTAAGTTCATTTAATGGTTTTACAAAAGAGTATTAAATACGGACACTAAATTCTTTAGTATTATCAAAATTCTTCTTTGGATAATAAAGTGGTCTGATTTTGTCGAAATGTTGTGTATTGACAAGATTAATAGAGTATGAAACTATAATATAAATAACCTCTGATTGCCTCTAGCGCAACTACACGTTTTTTATCCCTTTTACGCATGAAATCCTCAAAAATGAAGAATTCTACCAACTTTATAGTAACCTCTTAATCGTATCTTCACGATATTGTACTCTTACACCCTTATTACTGTTTCAACAAAACGATTTTTAAAAAATCTCGCCTGAAAGGAGTGATAAACCAAATTAACAAATTCATCTTCGTATAATTACTTTTAAAGGAAAGGAAAAGTCTGGTAAATAAAATTAATTTGAAGGAGGATAATGAATGGGTCACGATATTTCAGGATTCAATAAAGCACACGAGGAAATTGCGTATGCACGTTTTAGCATGGGGAATTATAATGCTGTCATACTGTACAGTTTACTTGATGCAAATAAATACTATGCAGGAGTTAGTGGATCGGGTGGCAGTTCTACTTTTTCAATACAACAAATTGAAAAAGCTTTGAATGCCTATAAGCAATTATACAAAAATAGCGATTCTTCCCTGTCAGGAAGTAATTCCATACCATGGGATCAAAAACAAATACTGAATTTTATACAAAATTGTTTAGCAACAGCACAAAAAGAAGGGAGTGTCAGAGTGTATTTTTGCTAATGTTTTCTAGGAATGTCTGCACAATTCTTCAATCTTGCTCTTCTCCTTATAACTACTATAACTTACTCTCATATATAACAATTTGCATTCCGTCTCCAGCAAAATCTTATGTTTCTTTTATCCTTAAAAAAACACCTACTAAATCAGCAACTAGTAAGGGAAGGAACCTCTTGGTTTCTTCCTAATTACTATTTAACAACATTAAAAACCTCGGAAAACTTAATCATCATAATTTAAACAAACGTTTGTTTAATATGAAAATCCTGTTGCAGCAGGGTTTTTTATATGGGAGAATGTTCCTACTAGATTAATAATGCAGTCATTATAGTACAAAGGAGGATCGGGCGTGGCTAAAAACAAGAATACTCAAGCCTGGGTAGAAGCTAAAAAGCTCTGTCTATTAAATGAGGTTGATTTACATGATGAAGGTTAGTAGAAATGATACATGCCCATGTGGGAGTGGAAAAAAGTATAAAAAATGTTGTGGTAAAAATACTGTTGTTACGATTGATCATTTAATAGATAAAGAGTTAGACAATGTTCAAGGTGAGATTATTCAATTTGCCCTTTATCATTATGAGTTTTTTATAGAAGAGTATTTGGAAGAATACTATGCTAGATTAGAACTGCCAGAAGAGGTTGAGGATGCATTTCACTTTTTCTCAGTTTTATGGATTATTACAAAAGCAGATCTTGGAAACGGGAAAACTATATTAGAAGAGTATCTTGGAAAAAATCTAAATAAACAAAAAAGAGGTCGTACAAAGGAAATTGTGCGATCGTGGACAGAGGCTAAGCCCTCTATCTCGGTCATTCTAGAGCAGGATAAGGATTATGCTTTAACTCTTAAAGACTTATTTACAGAAGAGATAATGAAAATAAAGGTCAAAAATGAGGAACATGAGGTGAGTATTGGGGGACTCATGTTAAGTATTATTGTCCCTTCTGTAAATACCATGATGTTCTTTGGGACAGGTTTAGATATGCCTTCAGAAAAAACAGAAAAATTATCAAAACGAATAAAGGCCCTCTACGAAACAAGCGAACTGTCTCCAACAGAATTTGTTTTAAACAATTTCTTAGATATGATCGAATTATTTATTTTTGGAGATATGGAAGTAACAGTAGATGAGGTTGATTGGGACACACCTGCACAATATGAGGTTGCAAAATTATTAGAGGAAAAGATTTTGAATTATTGGCAAGTTGATTCAATCTCATTACTCGGTTTTGTTCTTTGGAAAAAATATTGTGAACGAAAGAACCCTAGAATTCAAAAACCAACTTTATATGTAGCGGCGATGATCTATTTATTGGATCAATTAGTTCCGTTTGGAGAAGAGCTTACCCAATCACAGCTGGCTAAGGATTTAAATCTTTCTAGCGGAAGTATTTCAACCAAATTTAAAGATTTAGAGAATGTTCTTTGGGAAGATCTAATCGAAATTAGTTCCAAACTAGCTGAAGACATGGATGACTTTGATGAAGAGGATTACTTTGAATACACTGATACACATGATCTTTTTAATCATAATCAAAGTAGATCAAAAAGTGCTAATAAAGAAGAAGCACAAGATCTAATATATCAAGCATATGAATCTTCGGGGGAAAAACGAAAGTTACTAGCAGAGAAGGCTTTAAGTTTGGACCCTCATCACCCCGATGCCTATAACATTTTAGCTGATTTTGCTTATGATTCGGTAGAGATTCTAAAAAGAGGTTTAATAGTTGGAGAACAAGAACTTGGTAAGAAGTTCTTTAAAGAAAATAAAGGGCACTTTTGGGGACTTATTGAAACACGTCCATATATGAGAGTAAAGTTAAATCTCGCTTTATGCCTTCAAGACGAAGGGAGAGGTAGGGAAGCGATTGAGCACTATAAAGAATTACTAGAATTAAATCCAAACGATAACCAAGGTGTTCGATATCATTTATTTAAAGCATTTGTAGAAGAAGAACGGCTTGATGAGGCAGAAGATATTTTAAAAGGATACGATGAATCAGGAACTACGACTGGAGACTATAATGCTTTATTACTTGAACTTATTAAAAACGGGACAACTCTAAAAGCTAAGGAATTATTGAAGCAAGCACAAAATACGAATCTCTTTGCCGTAAAATATTTAATTAATAGTAAAAAAATTCCTACGTTTATACCAGATATGTATCAACCAGGTTATGAAAACGAAGCAATTATGTATGCTGACGACCATTTCTATTTATGGGAAATGGATGAAAAAATAACAAAATGGTTAGTTAAAAACGAAAAGAAGTAAATGTGGCTTTTATAAACAGGCGTACCTAGTAGCCATAACTAAATGCGCCTGTTTTTCTTCAGGGTTATCTACTCAAAAACTTATAATGAAAGTTCCCCGATGTTTTTGAGTGTCGAGCCTCCGTCGGATTGGTTTGCTTCTTCAATACTGCCAGTAAATACGCGGATGAGATTTTGTAAGCTGCCCTTAAGCTTTTTATCAGGAACGATGACTTCACCTAAAATATCAATGGTAGCGATTTTTTCGAGCAGTATCTCTTCTTTAACATCAGGATCAAGAATGAGTTGGCCATTCACGATAAACGTCGTTGGCTTTTTTAGTGCTAAAAACTGTTCATTTGACCAAACTTCGTCACCCTCAATTAAGACAAAATGGTGTTCGTAGGATAGTACTTCAGCATCTAACACACTAGAAACCTCATAAATTAAATCCTCCACTTGCTCATGACAAACGATAAAAGATTTTGAGTGGATCGCTGTAATGGCGTTAGTCAGCATCTCTCTTGTCACATCACTTTCAATGATGATTGGCTTTTTCGTATAAAATTTCTTATTTTTGAATCGACGAATCGAACGAGCAGTTAAACGAAGGAGGTTTTTCAGTACTTCATGACCATCAGGAATAACTTCAAGCTTACAAGCAGTTAGCGATGATGCTTTTTTGTATATTGCAGATTCTTGGCCCTCAAAAAGTGTAATCACACCTTTTACTTCTAGTTTTTTAATTTTTTTATCGAATAATTCTAGATCCAGCTGACTATCAAAGGTGAGTACTCCGTTAACAACGAGCCATAATGGTTGTTCAATTGATTCAAGGAATGAATTACTTAGTGTAAATACACCATTTTCGATACGAGGTAGTGTATCTTCATAAACAATGATACTGCCGCTTCCCTTATGAATCATGACATTCACAGCACCGGATAGATGAGTTGGAACAAACACATCTCCACTAATGATGAGTTGTAGTTCTTTTTTTAGATGCTGGATTTCAAGGTTTTTATCAAAGATGATGTTCCCACTAACTAATAAATGGGTTGGTTCTGTAATGGCTTCAAGGTATGGCCGGTCAATGGTGATATTCCCACTAAACATCGAATAGCCCTCAGGTATTTCAAGACTTGCACCAACATTGTCTATTTTTAACTCGGTTAGTAGATGTGCGGTCTCTTTACGGTATAAAACCATCCCAACATTTCGAATGCTTTCTATTCCTTTCACACTTTCAGGGGTAGCATTTACAAGGTTTAATAAGCCTACATTTCCAATACGTTGTGTCATTCTTTTTCATCCTCCAATATTGTTCTTAATTTTTTGATTCCGATATGAAGTTTATAGCGAATTGTAGATGCCGGAACTCCAAGCTGTGAACCAATCTCTTGACTTGATAGACCTAGCCAATACCGTTTGAAGATTAAATCACTCAGTTCTTCGGTAAGGTTTGATAAAAGTTCAGTCATTTCCAAGTGAGTGGTTGCAAAGCCATGAACAGAAAAGTCTAACTCCTCATCCCACTCAGTGGTTCGTTTTTCCTTTCTACGGTCATCGATAAGGCGGTTTTTCATGACTCGGTAAAACCAAGCACGTTGTTTATATTCAGGCAAGATTAAGAGCTGTTCTTCCTTAAGCGCCTTTACTAGTGCGTCCTGTACAAGGTCAAAGGCCTCGTGTTCATGTCTTGCGATTGAATTGGAAAAACGATGCAGATCATCTTTTAGTTTTAGATATAAATCACTCACTTCCATGGGACCAACTCACTTTTATAAATAGTAGAATAAGGTTTTTCATATTAATAACGATCGACTTTGTGTAAGTGTTGGAGATTTTTTAAAAAGTTTTTTAGAAAAAATTGAGTAGAAGCAAAACGGTCTTTAAATTGCCTCTTTTTACTTTTAAACATTGATAGACTAGCTGATGTCGTTTTGATTCTTCATGGAGCTCATTAAGGTGTTGTTTTAGCCAGTTTTCATGTAAATGCAACATGTGTACTCCTCCATTATCGTATATTTTCATATAGATAACGAAGAAGTTGAACGAAGTGTTGGTAAAATATTTGCCCAAATGTTTAAAAGGGATCTATTTCGTTCATAAAGGACTAGTACAGAGGCATTTTTCAAATGAGGTGTTTTATGAACGACATTGGAATTTCAAATAGTCAATTCATGACGTTAATGATCGTTATTATCGCCATATGTATCATTGTAACAATACTTCGCTCCGTAGTACGAATGGCCATGCCAGTTGTTGTGATTGGGTTAGTGATGGTCGTGTTTCTAGGGAAGTCACCTGAAGCTGTGATATCAAAAGGGAAGCAGTTCTTTTCAACACTTGGAGAACAGTTCATTCCGGATCAACTCATACCGAATCCAAAGGGGGACTCTTTTAAAAATGAGGATAGAGGCGGGAACGACTTTTCAGAGATGCTACCTGGTTTTCCTTTTTTAGATGAAGAAGAAATAAAGAAATTCTTTGATGGTGAACATGACTTTATAGAAAAACAAGAGCCTGCGGGCGATGAGTTGAATCGATTGTGATCGTTTTTTAAGTAAAGAGTATGAAAATCTACAGTCTTAAAATCAAGGGTTTACTTTAGAGGTGCAAACATTGTAAAACACATAGGAAAACGCACTTTGAATTCATAGTTTAATTCACAGTGCGTTTACATTAATTTATCAACACTTTGGCCAATTTTAATTGCTTGCTGTCTCCTCATTCACATAGTAAATCTCAGGGTATGAAATAGTGATTGAGGGTGTGTTAATATTTTTGTGATTAAGTACGTGGATTATGTTTACGATTACAAAGATTGTTGGATTTAATATTAATGGATAACTTTCACTGGCACGTAGACTCCTTCAGGATTAGTGCGGCTAGGAAGACCTTGCAGATGGAAGTCTCTCCGCAAAACATCTAATCTTTTTTAATATAAGAAAGGCTTATCCTTAATTGAGTATCCAGTGATATTTAATAAGCGGAGATTTCGGTAAAACTCAGTATAGAGATCAGTTAGGGATATATAAGCGGAGTTTTCCGATTAAGTAAAGCAAAATTACCTATTTTCACGTTTTTTTGAGTCAATAGTCGGAATTTTTCCGCCTAATTAAGCTTTTTTTCAGGGCTATTTCTAATTAAGAGAAATTTCTCCGCTTATTTATCAAACTTGCTTTAGCGTTTAATAACTTTTACAACGTAGGGTACTGGTTTAGTGAAAAAAGGTAAATTTAAAAAAGGCTTAGAGATATTTTCATCTCTTGCCTTTTTGACTGTGCAATATACTGTGAATTGTGTTGTAATTTGGTTTGTGAATTACCGTTTTGCACCTCACAAGTAAACCCGTTAGTCTTAAAAGATTGTGGTTTTTTCTTCTCATTCCAGTTTTAGACTGTACAAATAGAATGGAAAGTAGGAACCCAGAAATATAATTTAATTGTGCGTTGATATTGAAACGCTTACATTATATAGTATTTAATAGAATAACAACCATAGACAATAGAATTTTCCTACTTCAGAAAAACTCCATCATTTTCATTATGTAATTCACTTCTCAGTAAACAGCATGACTATCAATCTTTTAACTATTAAAATATTAAATTAATAAAAGGGTGAAAAAAAATGACATCTATACTGGATTTAGATTTAAAGAATGGGAAATACGTTATTAGTAAACATATTTACGGGCACTTTGCCGAGCATCTAGGCCGTTGTATTTATGATGGTCTATGGGTTGGTGAAGATTCTCCTATTCCAAATACACGTGGTATACGGAATGATATCGTGGAAGCTTTAAAAGCGATCAACATCCCTAATTTGCGTTGGCCAGGAGGATGCTTTGCAGATAATTATCATTGGAAAGATGGCATTGGACCACGTGAAGACCGGCCTTATATGATCAACACAGATTGGGGCCATGTTGTTGAAAATAATCATTTTGGCACACATGAATTTATGGATTTGTGCGAGCAGCTAGAATGTGAACCTTATATTTGTGGCAATGTTGGAAGCGGTACTGTAAAAGAAATGCAGGAGTGGGTTGAATATTTGACTTTTGAAGGTCCATCTCCAATGACTAACTTAAGAAAAAAACATGGTAGGGATAAACCATGGAAGCTTAAATTTTTTGGTGTGGGCAACGAAAACTGGGGTTGTGGAGGCCATATGAGAGTTGAGACATATGCTGAAAAGTACAGACAATATCAGACATATGTAAGCAACTATTCTGGCAATGAAATATTAAAAATTGCTTGTGGCCCAAGCGAAGCGGATTATCATTGGACAGAAGTGATGATGCGCGAGTGTACAGCTCAAACTCCGCAACTTATAAATGGAACGCATGATAAACCTATACATTCCGTGTGGGAATATTATCGTCCACAAATGTGGGGACTTAGTGTTCATTACTATGTTAGAAATCGCTTAAATTATTCAAGTGCGACTAATTTCGGTGAAGATTTGTGGTTTGAGTATATGCAAAGAACTCTTTATATGGACGAGCTCCTAACCAATCACTCAAAAATTATGGATAAATATGATCCAGATAAAAATGTTGCACTTATAGTTGATGAGTGGGGTTCGTGGTATAAAGCTGAGCCAGGGACACATCCAAGATTTCTATATCAACAAAACTCATTGCGTGATGCATTGATTGCCGGAATTAACCTTAATATTTTCAACAATCACTGTGATAGGGTAAAAATGGCAAATATCGCACAATTAATTAATGTCCTTCAGGCTTTAATACTTACTGATGGACCAGATATGCTTTTGACTCCTACGTATCATGTGTTTGATATGTTTAAGGTTCATCAGGATTCAACCCTTATTCCTATCGAATTGGAAACAAGAGAGTACAAGTTTGGTGAAAATGCCATACCTGTTATCAATGCTTCCGCATCACGTGATCAACAAGGAAGGATCCACATTACATTATGTAATCTTGATCCAAATAATAGTGAGGAAATCACTTGCAATTTACAAGGTGAAAATGCAATCTCAAGTGTGAATGCTCGAATTTTAACAGCAGAAACGATGAACATGCATAACACGTTTGAACAACCTGAACAGGTGAAACCCGTCAATTTCAAGAATATCAAAATACAAGAAAACGGCATTTCGTTTTTACTGCCGGAAAAATCTGTATTGGCAATAGAGGTAGTGATTTAATAGGATTAAATATCCTTACGATTATTCATAAATAACCCACAAGGGGGAAGTATAAAATGTTGGAGAATACGGCAATCGATCAAGTGAAAAAAGTCCTAAGAAATAGTATAGAAAACAACGACATAGCCGGTGGGAATTTACTGGTTATAAAAGAAGGGCAAGAAATCTTTTACCATGAAGATGGTCTGGCAGATAGAGAAGCAAACCTTCCCATTAAACGAGATTCAATCTTTCGATTATATTCCATGAGTAAACCGGTTACTGCAGCTGCTGCTATGATTCTATTAGAACGTGGGGAAATAGATTTACATGAACCTGTAAGTCGATATCTTGAGGGGTTTAAAAATCAGGTGGTCGATGAAGGTGGACGTTTAGTACCGACGGAAAGAGAAGTCACACTCAAAGATTTACTGTCCATGACTTCCGGATTAGTATATGGAGGAGAAAGTAGAGCGGGACAGGGGACAATGGCTTTGTTTCAGGAAATCGACCGTCGGTTATTGAGCGATGATCCAATGGGGACGGTCGAGGCAATGAATAGATTAGGAGAAATTCCACTTACCTTCCAACCGGGTTCTTCATGGGAGTATGGAACCTCTACAGATGTAATGGGGGCTGTTGTAGAAGTGGCTAGTGGAAAAAGATTTGGCGAATTTTTAACACAAGAATTATTTGAACCTCTAGGTATGAAAGATACAGGGTTTTGGTTACCGGAAGAAAAGAGGGATCGCCTTGTAAAAACTTATGAAAATAATGAAAACGGGGAATTGAACCTATATACCGGGAACAACTTAGGGATTATTCATCAAATGGACAGAAATCCAGCATTTGAATCTGGAGGGGCAGGTCTCGTATCCACTATAGATGATTATGCTAGATTTACTAAAATGCTGATGAATGAAGGAAGTTTAGACGGTGTTCAAATTTTACGTCCAAAAACAGTTAACTATTTAAGATCAGGAACGTTAAATGCTAGGCAGCAGAAAGGGTTTGATCGTTGGCATACATTAAGTGGACACAGTTATGGAAATTTCATGCGTGTAATGACGGATTGCAGTATGGCTGGAGATTTGGGCTGTCTTGGTGAATATGGTTGGGATGGTTGGCTTGGTGCATATTTTTGTAATTGTCCAAAGGAAGACGTTACATTTCTTTTTATGATGCAGAAAAAAGATGCAGGGACAACACCTCTTACTAGAAAACTGCGTAATATTATTTTAAGTTCTTGTTCTAATTAGACAGATTAACTCTAGTAAGTTTGTAAATAAATTTTTGATTTCGGATGGGAATGGTTAGTAGGTAATAATAGCATAGTATTGGTTTTCATATATTAAGGTGTCTTTTATCTCAGATTAAGTTGAGATAAAAGACACTTTTATATGTAATAGTTTAAACGGGAGTAGCAAACTTTGGAAAGAAAAGCTTGGGAAGTGTCCCTTCGCTGCACGCTGACTCATGTTTCTTCATATGCAGCGCTGCCATCCTTTGCAAAGGAAAAACAGTTATTATGCAATGGATTTCCTTTCAAATCCAAGTATACTGTATATTCTTCTTCATCAACTCTGAACAGCGGTATGAATTTTACTTTATTGCCTTGATCGTCAACAATTTCAAATTCTAACCTATCTTTTTCAACCTTAACGATTGTTTCATTAATGTTGCAATTGGTAATATCCTTCAAAATACGAGTCTGCCCAATCTGAGCGAGTAAAACATTGCCGTACATTACCGCCGCCGATCCTTCCCCACCTTGGAGCGGAATTAAATGCAAGAATGCGTCTATCTCAATTTCAATAATATCCTTATCGTTAAAAACACGTTGAATTAAAATGTATCCGCACTCCTCCTCCTTAAGATTAATAGGAGTGGAATTGATTTTTATAGCTTTGACTGATTTTCTCTTTAACATCAATGTAAACTCTGTAGGTACATCAACTTCAATCAAGAGCGTAGAAGTAAGACTGTCGGGGAATTCCGTTAGCTGAGTGATTTTGATATTCTTTTCATTCCATACAACTATTGATGAGATAAAAGTGTTGAGTAGGATTGTGTCCTCGCTTTTAAACCAGATGTTCTTTTGAATCTCACTCATAGCCTCGATTCCCGATGCGGTACAGCACCAGAAGGAATGGTATAGGCCGCTGAATTTCTTAGAGACGCAGCTCCCCAGAGGCTGATGATACTGAGAAAGACCTGTTTTATCGCTAGCGCTGTTTAAAATAGCGTTATATTTCAGAATTTCCATATGATCCAGATATTCAATCGACGATTCGGACCATTCAAATAAACGTTCAAGGATACGTTCCGTATTATGTGCACAGCAACTCTCACTTTCACCACCTGTCAACGCATCTCCGAGCTTTCCAAAGCCTCCCCAATGTTCAGATTTTTCGGAAACCCCGTCTTTGATAAAAGCAGTGGCTTTGGAACTACTATTTCCGTTAGCGAAAGTCCTTCCCAGTAAGAAATTGTAAAAATTCAATGCTGCTGTCTTATATTTTTCCTCTCCGCTTATGTTATACCGGTGCATTGCAGCCATAATCATTGGAAGGTGAGTGTTGGCGTGCAGATTTTCAAGTACATCCTTACCTGCTACTAGATTATTTATAAAATAATCTCTGTCAAAAACATTAGCCAGTTCAAGTATTTTGGAATCACCAGTAATGTCATACAAGCTGTAGAGGGAATCACCTATCCCTCCAAACTCATTAACCGGATTAACCTTCGTACAACGGAGGATACTGTCGATTTTCCAAAACGAAAGTCTTTCAAAGCGTCTATGGATGTAATATGCCAGATTTAAGGCAAGTGTCAAGGATTTATTGCTACCGAGAAAGATATGACAGTCAATCAGGCCTTGAATGATTTTGTGAAGGGTATAGTAAGGAGCCCATACATTCCTGTTTTCCTCAATTTCCAGAATATCAAGCTTTTCTTCTTCAAATGCACTCAGATATCCGTTTGGTTTTGCGCACAATTCCATAATATCTACGATTTCGTTCGCTTTCGCTTCTAAAAATTCATCCTTATCCGCAAATGCGAATTTTGAGCAGGCTGTAAGAAAATGACCTACAAAATGTCCTCTAAGACCGCATTCAATGTCTTCCCAGCCGCCAAGAGGATCTGCATTTGATGGGATTCCCGCATTGTTTTTAAACGTGTGCATAAGTCGATTGATGTCAAATTCAATAATATAATTTTTAACGAGTTCTCTACGTAAGGCAAAGTATTTGTCGGTCAACTTTACTTTATCTAAGTTAAAATTAGTAAACACACAAGACACCTCTATTCTTTCGAGTGTTGGTTAATTGATATAACAGCTTGGTCTTTATTATATCGTGCGAAAATCAATCTTTGAATTCATTCACTTTGGCTAATATATACAATTTTTGGTTTTTCTGATTTGTTGAAACACTTCGAATATCAACTTATAATTTGAATGTATTACTTTAAAATAAGGAGATTACTAGTGAGCAGGAACATATTATTCCACTTTGATAGAATTCTAAGGGTACAAGAATTTGGTTTTCATAAAGTAAAAACCCTATATACTCACCCGAATCGAAAGCTAGACTGGGATGTATTCCTATATGTAACTGATGGACAGATGCAGGTGTGGGAAGAGGATACGGAATATGTGATTAAGAAGGGACAGTTTCTCTTTTTAAAAAGCGGGCTGCATCATTGGGGAGAACCTAAAACACCTCCAGGTACATCATGGTACTGGATCCATTTTTTCAGCAATTCAAATACTGAGGATTGCAATGAATTGAATATTTCTTTAAATTCTTACCAGCCACTTTCAATTTCACATGAAGAATATCGTAAATTTATCATGCTTCCAAAACAAGGAAATGTATCACATTGTAAAATACTAGAGAAAAGAATGGATTCATTCCTTAAATTGTTTTGTTCAACCGACCCTTTCCGAGCAATCACCCTGAGTTTACAAACGATGGACCTATTTTTTGATCTTTTAAGAGAAACCATAAACAACCAATCAATGTCAAAGTCAGACCGTACAGTTCAACGCGTTATTGAATACCTTGAACAAAAGGAGGGCTATAGTCTTGATTCACAGGAACTGGCAGCTTACCTCGAGATGAATTACAGTTACTTGAGTGACGTGTTCAAACGGAAAACTGGAAGCACG
This sequence comes from Bacillaceae bacterium, assembly GCA_041640535.1. Classification (GTDB taxonomy): domain Bacteria; phylum Bacillota; class Bacilli; order Bacillales; family Bacillaceae_L; genus Litchfieldia. Next base: position 49,281 of record JBEQAC010000002.1, on the reverse strand, counting down.
ATCCACTTATATAATTCCTTGATTTTCATCGAAAAGGCAGCTGTTTTGATGAGAAATTCGAATCTGAATATATCTGAAATTAGTGAGTCGTTGGGTTTTAGTAGTCCTTTTTATTTTAGCAGGGTTTTCCGAAAGATTATGGGCTGTACCCCCTCTGAATACATAAGCCGGAGTTATAGAGATAATAATTAAATTTAACAATTTCTTAATTACCAAAGATTTAAGCCTTCTATGAACATTAAGAGAATTGTTAATAAAGATTGGCTATTCTAGGAAAACGGAAATAGCAACAGAGACTCAGGACTAGCACCTCAGTCTCTGAAGTTAATATTGTAAGCGCTTTCAAATAATCTTTGAAATCGACATCTTCTTCTTAATTTTAAACTCTATTTTCAGAAAATTGAATGCAATACAATTAAAGACAAGGGGGTAAATAAAATGAGGACAAACACAGTTGTTAAAAACATAATTAAACCTAATCAATCGTTAGGATGGAAGCGCTTCACAAAACAGAAATATCTTCATTTCTTTGTGTGGGTTGGGATGTTATTTCTTTTGGTGTTTGCTTATACACCGATGTTTGGAATCCTGATGGCCTTTAAAAACTACTCGATTACAACTGGAATTAGTGGTATTTTTACAAGTGAATGGGTCGGATTAAAGTACTTTAAGGAATTTTATAACGATTACAGGTTTTATGATATTGTACGAAATACGTTGGCTCTTAGCTTTTTGAAAGTGATTTTCACTTTTCCGGTTCCTATTTTGTTTGCCATTATGTTAAACGAAGTGAAGAACATGGCGTTTAAAAGATTCGTTCAGACTGCGAGCTACTTGCCCCATTTCATCTCCTGGGTAGTGGTACTTGGACTGGCATTTACCTTCCTCTCCAGTGATGTAGGACTTATTAATAAGTTACTTGTTTCTTTAGGATTGGCTGAAAAATCGATCCCATTCCTTACAGGGTCTTCTTATTTCTGGGGACTTGCAATTAGTACCGCTGTATGGAAAGAAGCAGGATGGTGGGCGATTATTTTTCTTGCTTCCATTGCAGGGATTAGCCCGACTCTTTACGAGGCTGCTCAAATTGATGGGGCAGGGAGGCTTGCGCGAATTTGGCACATCACCTTGCCAGGAATAAAAGGGACAGTTGTGGTTGTACTTATTTTAACGATCGGTAGCATACTCGGCGGTGGTTTGATTGGCTCAAACTTCGATCAAGCGTATCTTTTCGGTAATGTAAGCAATAACAGTACTTCCGAAATTGTGCAAACCTATGCCTTTAAAATGGGGTTGGCTCAGGGCCGGTATTCATATGCAGCTGCAATTGACCTCTTTCAATCAGTCATTTCAGTTATCTTAATTTTTAGCGCTAACTATTTGGCAAAAAAGACATCCGGACAGGGATTGTTCTAAGCAGAAAGAAGGAGGATAGAACATGCTGAAAAGAAAAAGTGTGGAAGATGTTGTCGTTGATGTAGTAATCTACTTGGTTTTATCTGTAATTCTGTTTGCAACCTTATACCCTTTTTACTATTTGTTGATCACTTCCTTCAACTCAGGAAAGGATACATTGCTAGGAGGTTCGTATCTTTGGCCTAGTAGTTTCACTTTAGAGAACTACGCTATGTTTTTTAGCCGGCCAGAGTGGTTGACTGCCTTGTTCGTAAGTGTAGGGAGAACAATAATTGGAGCAGTGTCCGGAGTTCTTTTCACATGCTTGGTGGCGTATGGGTTGTCTCACAAGGATTTGATGTTTAAAAAGTTCTATTTTGTAGTAATTATATTTGCTATGTATTTTTCAGGCGGGTTGATTCCTTACTACGTTGTATTGCGTTCCTTAGGTCTGCTAGATACATTTGGTGTATATATTATTCCTTCTTTGTTAAATACTTTTTTCTTGTTAATTGCAATTTCATTTTTCCGGGAAATTCCACAAGAATTGAAGGAATCTGCCTATATAGATGGAGCGAATGAATTCACCGTATTTTATAAAATCGTTCTTCCCGTTTCCAAGCCATTACTTGCAACGATGTCTCTATTTATAGGGGTGGGTCAGTGGAATTCTTGGGTTGATTCAGCCTATTTTGTAACAAGTGATTCTTTAAGAACATTGACGTATAGAATGATAGAAATTATCAACAGAAGTCGGGTTCCACAAGATGCGATTGCACACGCTGCGGGTTCTGGTGTTACCAGCTATTCCTTACAAGTTACCGCAATGGTTGTTTCGGTTGTACCGATATTGTGTGTATATCCTTTTTTGCAAAAGTATTTTGTACAGGGAATCATGCTGGGATCGGTCAAGGAGTAGCTTGAAAAATTCGATCGAACTGTTGGTATTAAAGCGATGTTGCTTTAGTATATAAAAAAACAAAAATGGAGGGGTAGAAATGAAAAAGATTTTGAGTTTGGTTGTCATCTTTGCTTTGGTCCTGTCCGTGTTAGCGGCATGTACAGGAAACAGTGGGAGTGCACCGGCTAAAGGAGACAACACTAACGTAAAAAATGATGAAAAAAATGCTGGAAAAGACGATGGTCTTGTAGAATTAGATTTGTTTATTAATCATTCTTGGTATCCTGTATCGTCATGGAAAGGTGCGATTGCAGAGGCAATCACTGAAAAAACAGGAGTAAAATTAAATGTGACGGTAGCCTCAGATCCGCAACAATTGCAGTTGATGCTTGCTTCTGGAGATTTACCAGATTTGATATTTACAACTAGAGAAACGAGGCTTGAAACGGAAGAATTGGTTTATCCATGGAATGAACTGATTGAGCAATATGCGCCTGATTTCGAGATTGATCCTATTAGACTAGGGGTGAATACTGCTCCAGATGGGAATGTATATACGGTTCTTAACGCCTACGGAACCCCTGAGGAATGGGCAAATAATCCTTACGCATTGGGGCATGATGGTAACCCAGGCATCGCTGTAAGAGAAGATATTCTAGAGGAACTGGGTAATCCGTCAATCGATACTCTTGAGGATTTTGTAAATGTTCTTGATCAGGTCAAGAACAAATATCCAGATATGACACCTCTTGTAATGGACATTGAATGGATAAAACAATATTTCCAAATGCAACACGGCGTACCGCCTCATGGTACATGGTATGAAGAGAATGGGCAGGCATACCACAAGGTTATGCATCCGAACATGTTAGATTATTATAAATTTATGAATAATCTGTATAGAAATGGTTATGTTCTTGCAGAAAACTTCACTTTCAGTAACGATCAGATTGATGATGAATATGCAGTGAGCGGAAGGGCCTTTGCTCATATGCATACCGTTTCTAGAGCGGACGCTAATAACGCTGCAGCAAAAAAACAAGGGGCTGATTATAAATTTAAAATGCTTTCTTCAGTATTGACTGATAAAGCAGTCAATATAGATTCTGCAACAGGTTTTTCTGGAGTATATATCACAAAAAATAACTCTAACCCAGAAAAAAGTATTCAATTTTTAAAATATTTGGCGAGTGATGAAGGAAGAGAACTTGTAATGTTTGGAATTGAAGGAGAGCAATGGGAATGGCATGAGGACGGCTATCCATCTTTTCATTATGATGTCACTGATGAAGAATATATAAATGAGCAAGGTCTGAAGTGGTGGTATTTATATTCTGATGCAATTGTGGAAGGATTACGAGGGTACGTCCCAGGAACAATGCAAACTGAAGCGCTTACGGAAATCAAGGGAATCACCAAGTACGAACCTGGCTTGGGCTTGATTAGGATTCCAAGCGATTCGGATGAAAGAGTGATTTTGGATAGACTCAATGAAATGATTAAGAATGAAGAAATCAAGATTTATTTGGCAGAATCAGAAGAAGCTGCAGAACAAGCATATGCGAATATGTTAAAATTGGCCGATGATATCGGTTTGAATAAACTAACTGATTTTGCTGATAACATGTACCAAGAAAAAAAGCAACTTTTTGAGTAATATATTTTCATATATTTAGGGAAAAGGGGGCTGTTATTCAGCCTCCCTTCACATTTATCGTACACAAAAGTAAAGTTCTTTATGTTATAGTTAGATAAAATTATAAATTGGTTGCATGAAAAAATAGAGGAGTGCAAATTCATTGAAGGGGATGTTTTCCGGATTAAGTATTATAAAAAAAATGGTGCTAGGATATTTTATTATCATATTTGTGCCGGTGATTGCTTTGGGTCTCTACTATTATAAACAATTATATGAAAATATGGTTGAAGATTATGCTAGTAGCAAACAACAGATTATTGAACAGGCACACTCTAGTCTCCAAATGGAATTACTACAACTTGAATCAAACTACAAAATGTTTCAATATAATAATAATGTTGTAGACCTATTAAGTGGAGCTTATCCGTCCGAAGCAGAATATTTTTATAATGTTAGAAAGTATATTAGCCCTTTGGTATCGTATGTGCTTTCCGGTAATTCTCATATTAAAGATATCCATTTTTTTTATGATAATGAGAATTTGTTTTCCGCTCCTGCCACAATTGTCCCTTTGGGAGATTTGCCTAAGGATCTCCAAATGGAGATTGACCTACTTTTGCCGAATGAAGGAAAATGGATCACTAGACTGAAAGATTCGAAAGCGTCTTCATTGGTATATTATCAGAAATTATATAATGAACAGTTTACAGAGCAAATTGGAGTCCTTGCCATTCAGATGAATCGCAACGTTATGCATGGTTTTGTTGAGACTTTGAGTAATGAGGGTCGTTCCGAAGTGCACTTATTGTCGGAGGACTTTGCGACGGAGCCAATGGATGATAATCGAGAACTATATAAAAGGATTAGTGAGAAGCGATCCGATTATCTTTTTCTTGCTAACAAACGATTGATTATAAACCAATTACTGATTGATAAATTGGCCATAAGAATTGCAGTTGTAAGCCAAGTGGATGACGTTTTTAATAATCTGGCGGAGAAAAAAGTGAAGCTGATCTTGATGATAACCAGCCTTTTGATTCTTTTGTCTTGTATTTACTATTTGCTGGTATCATCTGTTACGAAACGGATATTGAAATTGGCCGGTCACATGAGGAATGTGGGAACGAATAATTTCAGAATGATTGATCATCAGCATGATAAGGACGAAATTGGATATTTGACTTCTTCATATAATTTGATGCTCCAACGGATTGATGAACTTGTCAATAAAATTCAAAGATCAGAACTACTAAGAAAAGAAGCAGCATACAAGGTTTTACAGGCGCAGATAAAACCACACTTTTTGTACAACACACTTGAAACTATTCGTATGTTGGCCGAAACGAACGAGGACAGGGAAGTTGCAGATATCACATTTTCATTTGGCAAGCTAATGCGTTACAGTCTATCAAATGAAAATGAAGAAACTAAGTTGAGTGATGAAATCAAAATCATTGGTCATTATTTGAAAATACACAAAATGAGATTGGGGAAACGACTTGAGTATTACTTTAATGTCAGAGCCAATCTGAAACAAATTCGTTGCCCTCGCTTTATTTTACAGCCGCTTGTTGAAAATTGTATTATCCATGGTTTATCTACAGCTCAAAAGTGCTTTCGAATCGAAATTAACATACGTGAAGATGAACGATATATCTATATTGACATATCCGACAATGGTGTGGGGATATCCGATGAAAAATTGAATTCAATCAAACATGTGTTAAATGATACGATGAAACATTCCCCTATCGGTGAGAAAAGTCTGGGTCTTTACAATGTAAGTGAAAGAATAAAGGCATTTTACGGAGAAGATTCCCGTATGGAGGTTGCAAGTAAAGAGAATGAAGGAACTACTTTCAAATTGTATTTGAACAAAAAAGGGATGTTTGGACATGTTAAAACTGTTGGTAATCGATGATGAAATAGTGATATTGCAAGGGATTCTGAAGATCTTAAGGGAAGGTAAAACACCTTTCACCCAAATTGAAAGCGCTTTGGATGCAAGTGAGGCATTTTCCGTTATCAATTATTTTCAACCTGACTTGATCATTACAGATATTAACATGCCCGGAAAAAACGGCCTTCAATTTATTGAAGAAGTAAAAAATCAGAATTTGTGTAAACGCTTTATTATTTTTTCGGGATATGATGATTTTGAATATGCAAAGAAAGCTATTCGCATACAAGTCATTGATTATTTATTAAAACCGATTGATAAAAAGGAAATGTTATTACTTTTGAAAAAAACAGCGAAAGAAATACTTGAAGAAAAGGAATCTTTGGAAAAGCGGTATGATGGTAATCATCATCCATCATATAGCTTTCATATTGAAACTGTTATGAATTACATTCAGAATAACTATCAAGAGGATCTGTTTTTGGAAAAGTTTGCTGAACTCACAGATTTACACCCCAACTATATTAGTTCTTTATTCAAGAAAGAAGTCGGCTTATCAGTAATCCAATATTTGCAAGACTATCGTATTGAAAAAGCAAAAGAGTTACTAATAAAACATCAGACAATGCCCGTTCATCTAATTGGAAATCAAGTGGGATACGAAAATTCTCAGCATTTTCTGAAGGTGTTTAAAAAGATGGTTGGGTGCACTCCTGGGGCATACAGGGAAGGAAAAGAAAACGTAATCAGGTAATCATTTGAAATGGACAATCTATAACATAATGACTATTTGATTTAATAATAAATTAATAGATTGGAATATTAAAGTATTAGAATATAGGCAAATAAGTGAAAAATGAACTAAATTCATCTTGCGATGATTTTGGGTTATTTATTTTCCTTAAGGAGGTTGGACTCAATTGAAACTGTGGTATGATAACCAAGCATCAGGTTGGTGTGAAGCACTTCCGATTGGCAATGGTCGATTGGGTGCAATGGTCTATGGCGGAGTTGAAAGAGAAAAGCTCCAAATCAATGAGGAAACCCTTTGGTCTGGTGGACCGCATGACTACAATCGATTTGGAGCGGTTGAGAATTTGCAATCAATCCAGAATTTGATTTTCAACGACAACATCGAAGAAGCTCAACAGCAATTCTACAACAAAATGATGGGTGATCCGAATCGCTTGCAAGCGTATTCACCTTTTTGTGATTTGCTGCTCGACTTTCCGGATCATAGTGAGAGTACTAATTATTATCGGGAGCTTGACTTGGACCGTGCCATGGTTACGGTCCGTTATCAAGTAGATGGAGTAATGTATACACGTGAAGTATTTTGTTCTTATCCCGATCAGATCATTATCATGAAAATTACTAGCAGTAACCAGAAGATGATCAATATGAATGCGACTCTCGAGACTGTATATGAAGAAAATATTATCAAGATAAAAAGTGATAATACCATTATCTTAAATGGATATGTGGGCGGCCGGGAAGAATCAAAAGAGAAATGGATAGCTGAATGGGACAAGGATGGTCTTCGATTTGAGGCAAACTTGTTGGTAATCCCTGAAGGGGGGACAATACAAGGTGAGGGAAAAAAGCTTGCGGTAAGAGGCGCTGATTCTGTATTGTTGATTTTTTCTGGTGCTACTAGTTATGTAAATTATAATGATATTAGCGGAGATCCTGGGAAAAAAGCAAGCAAATATATTTCTAATCTTGGAAATAAGTCTTACGAAGACATCGTGAGCCGTCATCTTGAAGATTATACTAACCTGTATCAAAGAGTTCAAATTGAACTTGGCGACAAAAACGAAAATGAGTTGCCAACTGATAGCCGGATATTAACATTTCATGAAACAGAAGATCCGGGATTATCTGCATTGTTTTTTCAATATGGACGTTATCTGTTAATTTCGTCTTCTAGGCAGGGAGGTCAGCCTGCGAACCTTCAAGGAATCTGGAATGAAGAAACGTCACCGCTTTGGGGAAGCAAATGGACGACAAATATTAATTTACAAATGAATTATTGGCCGGCCGAAAGCGGGAACTTGTCGGAATGTCACCTACCTTTATTTGAGCTTATTGACGATTTACGGGTAACTGGTTCGAAAACTGCAACAGAGTATTATGGATGTAGAGGTTTTGTTGTTCACCATAATACCGATATTTGGAGAGCCGCAACACCTGTAGATGCCGATGCAGGAGTTTGGCCAATGGGTGGAGTTTGGTTGGTTCAACATCTTTGGGATCATTATGAATATTCCCAGGATATAGATTTTTTGAAGAATAGGGTTTATCCGGCTTTACGTGAGGCTGCCCTTTTTGTGCTTGATTTCCTAGTTGAAGGTCCTGAGGGGACGAAATCTGCGGGGATGTTGGTCACAAATCCTTCCTACTCTCCCGAGAATCACTACATTGACAAACAAAATCGAAAACGTTATTTAACTTACGCCTCTACAATGGATATTCAATTGATTAGAGACTTATTCAATCGCTGTATCATTGCGTCAGAACTTTTGAAAGAATATGAGGAATTTCGAACCTTACTAAATGAAACATTGGTCCGGTTGCCTCAAATGCGAGTTGGAAAATATGGCCAATTACAAGAATGGATTGAGGATTGGGATCGTCCGGATGATCATAATAGTCATGTGTCCCACCTATATGGGCTGTTTCCAGGTACACAAATTTCCATAAAGGATACACCAGAACTGGCAGAAGCTGTTGGAAAAAGTTTGGAACTCCGCGGAAATCATGATTTTCATGCATGGCCCGCAGCTTGGCGTATCGCACTGCATGCGCATTTACGTGACAATAAAATGGCACATCGCCGTTTAGTCAATCTTATTTCATGCTCTGCCAATCCAAATTTACTTAATCTCCGTCCTCCGTTACCGATGCAGATTGACGGTAATTTTGGGGGGACTGCCGGAATTACGGAGATGCTTTTACAAAGCAGGGCTTGTTATAATCGTTCAAAAACTGTCTTTGAAATTGAATTTCTCCCCGCTTTACCAAAGCAATGGGCGCGTGGAAGTATAAAGGGTCTCCGAGCAAGAGGTGGATTCGAAGTAGACTTTTCTTGGGAAGAGGGGAAACTGACCAAGGCTGTACTACATTCACTCAAAGGAGAAAAATGCACATTGTTCTATAAGAACGAAAAAATTGAATTGGATACGAAGGCAGGAAAATCATATTCCTTATTATTGGATGAACGTGCTTGAGTCAATCGAGAGCTAGAAAACTTCTTGAAATGAATATTAACAACCCAGAACATTAATGAAAGTTGAGGTACTTACAATGAAAAAACAAGGGTTAAATCCTTATCTTCCGTCATGGGAATATATTCCGGACGGTGAACCGTATGTATTTAATGATAGAGTGTATGTGTATGGATCTCATGATCGCTTTAATGGTCATGCATATTGTTTAAATGATTATGTATGCTGGTCGGCACCAGTGGATAATTTGGGTGACTGGCGATATGAAGGTGTGATCTATAAAAAAACAGATGATCCCCTGAACCCTGATGAAAGAATGTGCCTTTATGCACCAGATGTTACAGTTGGACCGGATGGAAGATATTATTTGTACTATGTTCTTGATAAAGTCCCAGTAGTATCCGTTGCCGTATCTGATACACCTGCAGGGAAGTATGAATTTTATGGATATGTACACTATTCAGATGGCGTACGTCTAGGAGAAAGAGAAGGGGACGAACCACAGTTTGATCCGGCTGTCCTGACTGAAGGAGATAAAATATATCTATATACCGGATTTTGTGCAGTTGGTGACAAATCGAGAAGTGGGGCAATGGCAACCGTAATTGGACCGGATATGCTTACCATTTTGGAAGAACCAGTATTTGTGTTACCAAGTCAACCTTATAGTGCAGGAAGTGGATTTGAAGGACATGAATTTTTTGAGGCACCCTCTATAAGAAAGAAGGGGGATACTTATTATCTTGTTTACTCTTCCATTGTCATGCATGAACTATGTTACGCTACAAGCAAACATCCGACGAAAGATTTTGTATATGGCGGAGTAATTGTGAGCAATAATGACCTTCATATTGATTCTTATAAGCCTGCCAATAAACCTATGTATTATGGTGGAAATAATCATGGCGGTATAGTTGAGATCAATGATAAGTCGTATATTTTCTATCATCGTCATACGAATGGATCGAACTTCAGTCGCCAAGGGTGTATCGAACCAATCGAATTTCTAGGTGATGGTACGATTCCGCAGGTAGAAATGACATCTTGTGGCTCTAATGGTGGACCCCTTATTGGCCGGGGAGAGTATCCAGCGTATTTAGCATGCAATTTATTCTGTCGAGATGAGGCATTGTATACAGGTGATCTATGGATGGATAGCCAATTTCCGAAAATCACCCAGGACGGAAAAGATGGAGATGAAGAAACAGGATATATCACCAATATGACAGATGGTGCAACCGCTGGATTTAAATATTTTGACTGTCAGGGAATAAAAAATGTCAAAATCAAGGTAAGAGGATATTGTAATGGTGCATTTGAAGTGAAAACCTCATGGAATGGTGAAGCACTAGGGAATATTCCGGTTCAATTTACAAATGTATGGACGGAATACTCTGCTGACATTGAGATCCCAGATGGTATACAGGCAATATATATTACCTACACAGGAAATGGTAGGGCTAGCCTTGCCTCTTTTACACTGGAATAAGAATCATACGAAGTGTGGAAGGAATCTTATCATGATTGCTACAGGCTTTGTAAAAGGTTAATTGCTATAGGATAATTTTGCAAAATCAATAGATATTTTAATAGATTATTTGATGTAAAGGAGGTATGTAATATGAAGGTAGTACGGTATAAACAGCAAGAGGATCATTTGTTAATCGAATGTACAAATGGATTGATGAAAATTACCCCTTATACCAACTCAATCATTCGTATCCGATATACATTAGAAAAAGAATTCGGTTTAAAAGAAAGTCTCTTTGTTGAACCGAATGCACAACAACATGTCCCTTTTTTAGTACATGAAACAAATAATATTATTGTGTTTTCAACGTGCGATGTACAGATTCACATCAATAAACAGACGGCTGCTTTTACTTATACCGATTCGTCTGGTCAGATTTTAACAAAGGAACCCAAGCGTGGTGGGAAAACACTTGTCCCAGTTGAAGTGGTAAAATCTGTTTTTGATGAAAATACGGAGATAGAGAATTCACAAAATGTAGACGGTGCTCGTGCTAGAGCCATTCCAGCCAAACATGTCATGGATCGAACGGCTTATCATACAAAACTTGAATTCGAATGGTCAGATGACGAAGCACTCTATGGTTTAGGTTCACACGAGGAAGGAGTTTTAAATTTAAGAGGTACTCATCAATATCTATATCAGCAAAATATGAAAGCGGTAGTACCCGTTTTGGTCTCAACGAAAGGTTACGGAGTGGTTGTGGATAGTTATTCGTTGATGAAGTTCCATGATGATATATATGGTTCATATATTTGGACAGATGTAGATAGCGAAATGGACTATTACTTTATATACGGACCTGAATTTGACCAAATTGTAAGAGGTTATCGTCATCTCACAGGGAAAGCTCCTCTTTTGCCAAAATGGGCGTTTGGTTATGTGCAGTCAAAAGAGAGGTACAAATCCCAAGAGGAGTTAATCTCTATTGTAAAAGAATACAGGGAACGTCAAATTCCTCTCGATTGTATTGTTTTAGATTGGATGTCTTGGACAGGAGAACTTTGGGGCCAAAAATCTTTTGACCCAGAACGTTTTCCGAATCCAACACAAATGATGAATGATATTCATGAGCTGAATGCAAAACTGATGGTTTCTATTTGGCCAATTATGAATAACGATGGACCGAACCATGTGGAAATGAAACAAAAGGGCTATCTTCTTGGGAATCAAGCAAATTATGATGCATTTCGCGTAGAAGCACGCGATTTGTACTGGAAGCAAGCAAATGATGGTTTGTTTTCTCATGGCATTGATGCTTGGTGGTGTGACTGTACGGAGCCTTTTGAGGCTGATTGGACAGGGGAAGTGAAACCTGAACCCGAAGAAAGACTCCGGATTAATACAGCAGAAGCAAAAAAATACATTGATCCAGGTTATATTAATGCATATTCGCTTCTCCATTCAAAAGGTCTATATGAAGGGCAACGGAACACAACCGAAACGAAACGAGTTGTTAACTTAACAAGATCTGCGTATGCTGGACAACAAAAGTACGGTACGATCACTTGGTCCGGAGATATTGCTGCTAATTGGGAGACAATGCGAAAGCAAATCGCTGACGGATTAAACCTTTGCGTAACTGGGTTGCCTTATTGGACACTGGATATTGGAGCATTCTTCGTTGCTAAAAAGGGCCAATGGTTCTGGAATGGAGACTATCAAGAGGGGTGTGACGATTTAGGATATCGTGAACTATACGTTCGATGGTTGCAATATGGTACATTTTTACCGATGTTTCGCTCTCATGGTACAGATACACCGAGAGAGGTGTGGCGATTTGGTGAGCCAGGTACGATGTTCTATGACACGCTTGTAAAATATATCAAGCTCCGGTATAGATTGTTGCCTTATATTTATTCGATTGCTGGTTGGGTAACTCATCAGGATTATACGATGATGCGAACCCTCGCATTTGATTTCAGAAACGATTCAAGGACCTATAATATTAAAGACCAATATATGTTTGGACCTGCATTCTTAGTTAATCCCGTAACGGAGCCCATGTATTATAATAGTGGATCCGTAAAGATTGAAGGTGCTACTAAAAAACGTCATGTTTATTTACCTTCAGGTACTGATTGGTATGATTTTTGGACAGATAAACGGATAAGTGGAGGTCAAATCATTGAGGCATCTGCAGATATTGAAACGATGCCGTTATATGTTCGTGCAGGATCTATCATTCCTATCGGTCCTACTATTCATTACAGCTCCGAAGAAAAAACAGAGCCTTTAGAATTGAAAGTTTATAAAGGAAAAGACGGAAGTTTTCTATTATACGAAGATGAAGGCGATAGCTACAATTACGAAAAAGGGGATTTTGCGACAATACCGATTCATTGGGAGGATGCAAAAAATTATCTGGTAATTGAGGAACGTCAAGGTTCGTATCCAGGTATGAAAAATTCTCGTGAACTATTGATAACTGTTATTAACGCCAACACCAAGGAAGATTGTTTAACTTCTACATGTATTCAGAAGAATATTGTTTACAACGGTAAGAAAACGACCGTTCATTTTTAGCTCATAAATCGATATGTATTCCATTCTGTATAGAAAACTACAAATCAATTATTTTTCAAATGGAGAGGATTCAACTTGAATAATACGAATAAACTACTCTGGTATAAACAACCGGCAAATAATTGGAATGAAGCTTTACCAATAGGAAACGGTAGATTAGGTGGGATGGTCTTTGGTCTTGTAAACAAAGAGCGAATCCAACTAAATGAAGATTCAGTATGGTATGGAGGGCCAAGAAATCGAAACAACCCAGATGCATTAAACCATTTGCCTAAAATAAGAAAGCTGTTAGCAGATGGAAGATTAAAAGAAGCAGAAGATTTGGCTGCACTTGCATTTACAGGCATACCAGAAACACAACGTCATTATGAACCACTTGGTGATGTCATTATTAACTTCAACCAAGAGGAAAAGGATGTAATTAATTATCGTAGAGAGTTAGATTTGGAAACTGCTATAGCGAAGGTCCAATACACTATGGATGATGTTACATATAACCGAGATATATTTACTAGTTATCCAGATCAAGTGATGGTGATCCGGCTGACAGCATCTAAGGAGGGTTCTATTTCATTTCAAACAATTCTAGACCGTGGAAATGCGAGGAATTTTGATGAACTAGAAGCTGTATCTAATGACTGTGTCATGATGCGAGGAGAGACTGGTGGGAAAGATGGTATTGCCTTTCGATGTGGAATAAAGGCTATTCCGGAAAGTGGTTCAGTATATACAATTGGAAATCGATTAATCGTTGAAAACGCAGATGCAGTTACATTAATTCTTGCCGCTGCTACTTCTTATCGATTTGAGAATCCCGAGAAGCAATGCTTGGCAACGATTGAGCAAGCTGCAGTAAAGCCATACACTAACTTACGAAAAGCTCATGTTGATGATTATCAACTTTTATTTAATAGGATGGATTTACAAATAAATGAGGTAAATCCTAAGCTGACAGAGGTAGCAATCGATCAGCGTTTGGATCTTATGAAAAATGGAGAAGAGGATTCAGCATTACTTAGCACATACTTTCATTTTGGACGTTATCTATTAATTTCCTCCAGTCGACCTGGTTCTTTGCCTGCTACGTTACAAGGGATTTGGAATGACCGAATGCTGCCACCATGGGATAGCAAGTTTACGATTAATATTAATACACAGATGAATTACTGGCTCGCAGAAGTTTGTAATCTATCAGAATGCCATGAACCCTTATTTGATCATATTGAGAAAATAAAGGAAAATGGCAGGATAACAGCAGATACAATGTACGGATGTAGAGGGTTCACGGCACACCATAATACAGATATTTGGGGAGATACGGCACCACAGGATATCTATATGCCAGCTACGATTTGGCCGATGGGTGCGGCTTGGTTATGTTTACATTTATGGGATCATTATGAGTTTTCGGGTGAAGTAGAATTCTTGAAAAAGTCATATGATACGTTAAAAGAAGCTTCCTTATTTTTTGTAGATTTTCTAGTGGAAAATGTGGATGGAATTCTAATTACAACTCCTTCCGTTTCACCTGAAAACACCTATGTTTTACCTAATGGAGAAAGAGGAACATTATGCGAAGGGCCATCAATGGACAGTCAAATTATTTTTGCGCTCTTTTCTAGCTGTATAAGTGCTAGTGAAATATTAAATATAGATGAAGCGTTTCGCCATAAATTGCTTGAAATACGAGAAAAGTTGCCTAAGCCGAAAATTGGAAAGCATGGGCAAATTCAAGAATGGTTAGAGGACTATGATGAAGCAGAGCCTGGTCATCGTCATATTTCGCACCTGTTTGCTCTTCACCCAGGGAATCAAATTTCTCCACGAACTACACAAGATTTAGCTGAAGCAGCTAAAGTTACTTTAGAGAGAAGATTAAAACATGGTGGTGGTCATACTGGTTGGAGTCGCGCCTGGATTATTAACATGTGGGCACGATTAGAAGAAGGAGAACTGGCATATCAAAATATCCTAGACCTTCTAAAATTCTCAACCTTGCCAAACTTATTCGATAACCATCCGCCATTTCAAATTGATGGAAATTTTGGAGGAACAGCCGGTATAGCAGAGCTGCTACTTCAAAGTCATAATAATGAGCTTCATTTACTTCCAGCACTACCAAAAGCGTGGAAAAGTGGAAGTGTAAAAGGGCTAAAAGCTAGAGGTGGATATGAAGTAGAGATAAATTGGGAAAATCATCAATTGATATCCTGTGTGATCTCCTCACAAAAGAGTGGTGTATGTAGGATCAGAACAAATCAGCCATTAGGTATAAAATTAGAGAATCAAGATCAACTACTCAAAGAAACTCATCCTGGTGTATATGACGTAGACTTAATAAAAGGAATGAATCAACTGAAAGCGTTATCGACGCAATAGACAGGAAAACTAAAGGGACAGATTTTGTTTTTCTGTCCCTCTCTAGATGTAAAAATTATATTACCTGATATAAAGATAGGAGGTTGCTTGATTTATGAGGATTGATGCACATCAGC
This sequence comes from Bacillaceae bacterium, assembly GCA_041640535.1. Classification (GTDB taxonomy): domain Bacteria; phylum Bacillota; class Bacilli; order Bacillales; family Bacillaceae_L; genus Litchfieldia. Next base: position 33,667 of record JBEQAC010000002.1, on the reverse strand, counting down.
ACTATTGGAAAATATCTAGAGATGATTATGGTTGGATTAAACCCGATAATCAGCTAATGTATCGAAATTATTTCCCATCCGATTTATTACCTCAATTAATAAATCATAAAATAAATAAAACAATTTTGGTACAAGCTGCACCAACAGTTGAAGAAACTATTTTTTTATTAGAGTTAAGCGAAACAGAAGAAACGGTGGCTGCTGTTATTGGCTGGCTAGATCTAACTCAACCTAATTTCGAGAAACAGTTAGAATTGTACATGAAATATTCGAAATTTGTTGGTATACGTATAATGATTCAGGATATGGAAGATGAGACAGTCGTTTTAAGCCCGCCCTATGTAAAAGCTTTTAAATACTTAGAAGAGATTAATTTACCTGTAGATTTACTGGTTACACATGACCAATTAGATACACTGAATCAATTAATGGAAAAGGTCCCAAATCTAAGAGGGGTTATTGATCATATAGGTAAACCAAACATTGCCAACAAATCAATAGATTCTTGGTTTCAAAACATGAAAGGGTTATCAAAGTATCCGAATCTCTATTGTAAAACTTCTGGTATGATAACCGAAGCTTCGCCGAACTGGGAAATTAAAGATTTCCATCCTTACTTAGCTGCTGTTATTGAGCTTTTTAGTATTGATAGATTAATGTTTGGAAGTGATTGGCCAGTTTGCTTAATGGCAGGTTCATATGATGACACAGTTAATGTGGTTATGAGAAATTTGGAAGAACATTTAAACAGTGAAGAGATTGATAAACTCTTCGGTAGAAATGCGAGCATATTTTATAAATTAGAAAAGTAGGTGGGGTTATGGAATATCGAGAATTAGGAAATACCGGTTTATCTGTATCGTCACTAAGTTTTGGAGCCTCCTCGTTAGGATCAGTGTTTAGAGAAGTAAATGAAAAAGAAGGGATAAAAACTGTAAGAACAGCCGTTGATCATGGAATTAATTATATTGATGTTTCACCTTATTATGGTTTAACAAAAGCTGAGACCGTTTTGGGTAAAGCTGTACTAGAGCTTAATAGAGAGGAAATAATATTATCGTCGAAAGCTGGAAGATACGGCAGTGATGTATTTGACTTCTCCTATAATAGGATCATGACGAGTGTAGAAGAGAGCTTAGATAGGTTACATACAGATTATTTAGATATTTTATTTTTACATGACATTGAATTTGGTCATTACAAACAGGTTATCGAAGAAGGTATTCCTGCCCTTCAAAACCTTAAAAAGGAAGGGAAAATTAGATTCTATGGAGTGTCTGCCTTACCTTTACCTACTTTCACTAAAATATTAAAAGAAGATGTTTCATTAGACGTTATTCTCTCTTATTGTCATTACTCGCTAAATGATACATCACTGTTAGAATTAGTACCACTATTGGAGAAAAAAGGTGTGGGTTTAGTAAATGCATCTCCCCTATCTATGGGTTTACTTCATGATGGTCCTGTAGCTGAGTGGCACCCAGCTGATAGAGAAATGATTAAAGTTTGTAAAGAAACAGCAGAATACTGCAAAGAGATCGGTGAAGATCTAGCTAAATTAGCTATTCAATTTTCAACTTCCAATCGTATAATTCCGACCACATTAGTAAGTACTGCCAACGAAAAAAATATCTTAAAAAATATAAATTGGCTCAAGGAACCTATAAATGTAGAGTTAATAGATGAAGTACGTAAAAGGCTCTATCCTATTCATAATAGAACTTGGCCAAGTGGGAATAAAGAATATCACCAATACATTTCTCAAATAGGTGGTGAGGAGTTTTGAAACAAATTATATGTAAAGAACCTGGAGTATTCGAAAAGGTGGATCGAGAGAAACCTGCTCTGACAACGGGTCACGCCATAGTGAAAATAAAGCGTATAGGAATATGTGGAACAGATCTTCATGCTTTTAATGGCGTACAACCGTTTTTTACGTATCCAAGAGTTTTAGGACATGAACTATCCGGTAGGATTGACGAAATAGGAATCAATGAACAAAATTTAAAGGTTGGCGATAAAGTGGCCATCATTCCTTATAATTATTGCGGGAATTGCAAGACTTGTAAACAAGGGAAAACAAATTGCTGCCCAAACATCAAAGTAACAGGTGTTCATCAAGATGGAGGAATGCAGGAATATATCTCCGTACCCACCTCTCACCTTATCCAAGTGAATGACTTATCATATGATGAAGCAGCATTACTTGAGCCACTGGCCATTGGTGCTCATGCAGTTCGAAGAGCAGAAATTAACAAAAGTGATACGATCGCTGTTGTTGGTGCAGGACCAATAGGATTAGGGATTATGCTTTTTGCGAAAGAGTTAGGTGCAAAAGTGATTGCAGTTGATATTAATACGAATCGTCTTGAATTTTGTAAAGAATGGATTGGGATTGAACAGACTGTAGATGCTAAGTCAGACCCAATACTTGAAATGGAAACTATTACAAACCATGATATGGCAGATATTGTTTTTGATGCTACCGGAAATAAACGGTCAATGGAACAATCTTTAGAGTATATATCATACGGTGGAAAATTAGTTTATGTTGGTTTGACTAAGGATACCATTCAATTTCATAACCCTGATTTTCATAAACGAGAAACTACGTTAATGGGAAGCAGAAATGCAACGAGGGAAGATTTTAAGAATGTCTATGATTTGTTGAGAAAAAGAAAGGTTGATATGCAAAAATACATCACTCACAGGTCATTATTTGAAAATATGATTAAAGATTTTCCAAAGTGGTTAAAGCCTGAATCTAACGTAATAAAAGCTTTGGTAGAGGTATAAAGTTTACACTTATTAGTTTGGTTGAAAATAGTAAACTTGAACATAGATTGATAATAAAGAATCCGGTGGAAGCTTTGATGCGTTTCACCGGATTCTTTCATATTATAAACCCAATTTGATGAAGATCTTCTTTATCAGATTATTCTACAATTAATTACATTTATATTACAAATTCGACTGTTTCCTTGTTAATAGTCCATTAGAATTATAGACTAGTAAATAGATTGGTATTTTTATACATAAGAGTAACAAGGGGAGATTTTGTAATGATTAGGATATTTAGGAGATTTACCGTAGCAGTTGTTATCCTAGCTACAGCCTTTCAAGCTACACCTACTTTTGCAACTCCGTTAGACTCACCGGTGACACAAGATCATATTGATGCTACCCAAGAACAAATTCATGAGTTTGAAACGAAGATTCAACAATTAGACAATCGAATTATCGAAGCTATGGAAAAAAGCAAAAAAATAAGTGAAGAAATTAAGAAACAAGAAGGAAAGATTGAAGAAACAGAGGATGAAATTGAAAAAGCTAAAAAAGATTTAAACGTTCACCAAAGCATTCTTTCTGAAAGAATGAAAACTATTCAGTTAGACGGGAAACAATCAATCATGATCTATGCAGAAACTTTGCTATCATCAGAAAACATGTCAGAGTTTTTCTCTCGTTTCATCGCCATTTCTCAGATCATTCAAAGTGACACAGAGTTAATAAGTGGTTTAAATGAAAAACAACGAGTGTTAGAAGAAGCTGAGGAAACATTTCATAAGGAGTATGAAAAGTTAAAAAAGAGCCAGGAAGAACTAGCTTCGGAACAAAAAAGAATTGCAGAAGATAAGAAAAAGATTGAAAAAGCATTAGCAGAAGTGAAAATCAAATTACAAAATCAACAAGAGCAACACGCTCAACAAGAAGCAGAACGTCGGGCAGAGTTAGCTCGACAGGAAGCGGAACGCCAAGCCCAGTTAGCGCAACAGGAATCAGAGCGCCAGGTTCAATCTTCCCAAGAATCAGTAGAACAACCGGATCAATCAGTACAACAGCCTGCTCAACAAACATCACAGACTCCACAGCAATCCTCAATAGAAAAGCCAGTAGAATCAACACCAGTTGCTAATCCATCTAATTTAACTAACTCGGAAACTGCAAATAAGGTCATTGCGACAGCGAAACAATATTTGGGGGTTCCTTACGTTTGGGGTGGGACAAGCCCAAGCGGATTTGATTGTTCGGGATTTGTTCAATATGTCTATCGTTCGGTTGGTGTTAGTCTTCCGCGAGTGTCACGAGACCAGCAGAATGTGGGAACTAGAATTTCACCTAGTCAAGTACAACCTGGAGATCTAGTTTTCAATGGATCGCCTGCATATCATGTGGGTATTTATATTGGAGGAGGGCAATATATTCATGCACCACAAACAGGTGATGTTGTCAGAATTATGCCTTACAATCCGTCTAAGTTTTCTAGTGCAGCTAGAGTATTGCATTAATAAAGCGTGGAAGTATATTCTTTTTTAAAAGAAGGTAACTATTCCTTATTATTAGGAAGTTGCCTTTTTCGTTTCTTGAATCTTGAACCTATAAATTAGGTCTATATTTAATGTTTCAATATGATTAAACTTCAATAGATGACTCATTTGTAAAAAATTCTGAATTTATATTGACAATCAAATGTCCAAGTTTTACTATTGATAATAGTTTTCATTTTCAACTAGGAGGAACACGTATGATGTCGAACCATATTTTTACGAAACGATTTTTATTTATGTCTGTCATTGTTTTAATTTTATCGATGTTTTTACTTGGTTGTTCAAGTGAATCTGTAGAAACCTCAGAATCTACCGGCAAAGGTGAGAATATGATTACTTTTGCTTGGCCAAGAGATATAGGTGATTTAAATCCACATCTATACAATCCATCTCAATTATTTGCTCAATCTATGGTATTTGAACCTTTAGTTAGCTATCAAGAAGGAGGCGAGCTTACACCACATTTAGCGGAATCTTGGGTGATTTCCGATGATGGAAAAGAATATGTATTCATTTTACGTCAAGATGTGAAATTTTCTGATGGTACTAGTTTTAATGCCGAGATTGTAAAAAAGAACTTTGATGCTATTTTAAATAATGTAGATTTGCATAGTTGGTTAGGATTTATTCCGAAAGTCGACCAAACAGAGGTCTTAGATGAATTTACGTTTAAACTAACATTAAAGGAACCATATTACCCTACTATTCAGGAGTTAGCTGTCGTTCGTCCGGTTCGATTCTTAGGTGAAGCTGGTTTTCCTGAGGACGGGGACACATCAAAAGGGATAGCAAAACCTGTTGGCACAGGTCCATGGGTATTAGAGGATTATAAAGTAGATGAATTTGCTATTTTTAAACGTAATGAAAATTATTGGGGTGAACTCCCAAATGTAGAGGAAATTAAAGTCAAAGTCATTCCTGACGCTGAAACACGCGTACTTGCTTTTGAAAAAGGTGATTTAGATCTTATCTATGGGGAAGGTGTGATCAGTTTAGATTCTTTTAAACAATTAGAATCTACGGGATCCTATGGGACTAGTATTTCAGAACCTGTCGCTACTAGACAACTAGTGATGAATACAAATAAAGAACAACTCTCCGATCAACGTGTTCGTCAAGCATTACATTATGGGTTTAATAAACAAGCTTTGGTTGAAGGAGTGACATCTGGAGTAGAAGAAAAGGCTGACTTTATTTTACCAACAAACTTCCCTTACACTTCAAATATTGATGTTACTACGATAAAATATAGTGTTGAGAAAGCGAACCAATTGTTGGATGAAGCGGGTTGGAGGTTGCCAGAAGGTAAAAACGTTCGTGAAAAAGATGGGATCCCACTTGAAATTGAACTAATGTTTAATTCTGCTGAATCTATCCAAAAAACTATGGCTGAAACATTACAATCAGAGTGGGCAGGCTTAGGTGTTAAATTAAATATTGTCGGGGTTGAGCTTACTACTCAAGTTGAAAGATTCAAAGCGAATGAGTTCGATATGAATTTCTTTAGTAACTATGGTGCTCCATATGATCCACATACCTTTGTAAACATTGTTGCTACAGAAGGGTTTGGATTTAGCGAAGCTATTTCATCTTATCCTAATAAAGAGGAGTTGCTAAACCAAATAGCTGAAGTTAAACAAACAACGGATGAAAATGAGCGTCAACAACTATACACGGAAATTTTAGGCTCACTACAAGAGCAAGGCGCAATTGTACCTATCTCTTATATTAAGAAAATAGCAGTCTATCAATCGGGTGTTTCTAATTTCACATTCCCTGCTAACCGAGATGAACATCCATTTGCAAATATTAGTAAATAGGAACTAGTGACAGGAGATCTTCTTTATGGGCATTTATATCATGAAACGAATAGTGACAATTATTCCAATCTTTCTTTTTGCCACTCTACTAACATTTGGAATGATTCACCTATCACCGGTGGATCCAGCTGAAGCGTATTTAGCTGCTGCACATATCCAACCAACAGACGAGATATTGGCGCAAAAAAGACATGAGTTTGGCTTAGATCAACCTTTATTTGTACAATATGTAAATTCCGTTATAAAAATCCTTCAATTTGATTTTGGGATATCATTTGTTACGAATAAACCTGTATGGGAAGAGGTTACATCTCGAATGCCAGCAACTATTCAGTTAACGATAGGCAGCCTCATCATCGCGATTTTGGTAAGTGTCCCTATTGGGTTTTTAGCGGGTATAAAGAAGAACGGTGGAATTGACCATTTTAGTCGATTCCTCTCTTTTTTAGGGGCTGCCATCCCTTCTTTCTGGCTTGGCTATTTATTCATTTTTTTCTTTTCTGTAAAACTTGATCTCTTCCCGGTAGAAGGGATAGGAACTTGGAAACATTTAGTTTTACCGTCTTTAACGTTGGCATTACCTTTAATCGCTTTATATACTCGACTATTACGTACAAGTGTTATTGAAAATTTACAGCAACCTTATGTGCTGTTTGCGCGGACTAGAGGGATTCATGAGAAAATCATCATGGGAAAGCATGTCTTACGAATTGCCATTTCTCCGATGATTACAGGACTTGGAATGAATTTAGGAAAACTGATGACCGGAGCGATTATTGTTGAGGTAGTTTTTTCATGGCCAGGATTTGGCAGGTATTTTATTGAGGCAACTTTTAATAGAGATGTTCCTGTCATTCAATGCTACGTGCTAATAGCAGCAGGCTTATTCCTAATAAGCAATTTAATTGTTGATCTAATACAAATGTATATCGACCCACGTATTTCTAGAAAAGGAAGGCAGTTTCAATGATATCAAAGTTTCGTGATAAATTTAGAAATCAAAATGTGATCGTCATTTGTTCTATCATACTGTGCGGGTTATTTTTTATCACGATCTTTGCTCCATGGCTTGCACCTAATGACCCAGTTCTTGTGAATTTAGCACATAAATTACAGCCGCCATCTTTACATTATCCATTTGGGACAGATCATTTAGGACGGTGTATGTTATCGCGTATCCTGTATGGGGCCCGTATTTCGCTAGGATTTGCCATGCTGATTTTTATTTCATCTTTAAGCATTGGTTTGATCATTGGCATCATCGCTGGGTATTTAGGTGGCTGGGTCGATCAATTATTAATGAGAATCGGTGATGGCATCATGGCGGTTCCAAACCTTTTGCTTGTTCTTGGTTTTGTGGGGATTTGGGGAGCTGGTTTAAAACAAGTCGTTTTAGGATTAATTCTCGTACAATGGGTTTATTACGCAAGGATCATACGAGGAATGGTCTTAAGTCTAAAAGAAGAGAATTATATTGTTGCAGCTAGAATAAGTGGTTCTTCTCAATGGAAAATCATGAAGAAACATATTATTCCAAACGTTCTTCCGCCATTAGCGGTTATGGGAACTTTAGAAATGGGTTGGGCGATTATGGATTTGTCTTCCATGTCATTTCTAGGTTTAGGTGTTCAACCCCCTATACCTGAGTGGGGAGCGATGATTCACGAAGGAAAGTCGTATATAAGAACAAATCCATCACTAATGATCTATCCGGGTTTAATGATTATGCTAGTGGTTGTTACCTTTAATTTATTAGGAGAGGCTCTATCAGAACGTTATGGAGTAAAACGCCGCTAATACAAAGGAATGTTGAATTATGGAATCAAAAGAACAATCCATTTTAAAGGTTAGAGACTTACATGTAAAAGTTAGATCCAAAGATGGTTTTGCTACACTTGTTCAGGATATTAATTTTGACATAAAAAAAGGGCAGATACTAGGTGTTGTTGGAGAAAGTGGTAGTGGTAAAACTGTTACCAGTATGTCAATTTTACAGCTTCATGACAGGAAAAATACTCATATTGGAGGCAGCATTACACTTCATGGTAGGGAATTAAATGGGTTAGAAAACAATGAAATGCGGAGTATTCGAGGAAAGGATATTGCTTTTATTATGCAAAATCCGATGAATGCTTTTACCCCAGTTTTTACGATTGGTCATCAATTTGTTGAGACCATTAAGTCTCATACCTCATTAAAGAAAAAACAAGCAATAGAGCTTGCGATTGATGTCATGCAAAGTGTAAATTTGCCAGAGCCTACTAAACTTCTAAAAAGCTATCCTTTTCAATTAAGTGGAGGTATGCTTCAACGAGTGATGATTGCGATGGCTGCATGCCTACATCCTTCTGTTATTATCGCTGATGAGCCAACGACAGCACTTGATCTTCATAACCAATTATCAGTACTTCGTCTTTTAGACAGGATTCGCTCAGAATATGGAACATCCATTTTACTCATTTCTCATGATCTTGGAGTCATTTCGGAAATGGCAGATGATGTAATCGTGATGCAACATGGAAGAATTGTAGAAACTGCAAATGTGTTTGACTTATTTGATCATCCACAACATGAGTATACAAAGAAGCTATTAAAGACAAGGCCGACTTTATATTTTCAAAAACAACCTTACACCTATATGTTTTGATAGATTGAATAATTTTTTTAAGGAGGGATACCAGTGAGCTTATTACAAGTAAAACAAGTGATTCATAGCTATGATTCTAAGAAGCTTTTTTTAAGAAAGGATCAATCAAATCATGTTCTTAATGATATTTCCTTTACGATTGAAGAAGGAACATGTTTAGGATTAATTGGTACAAGCGGAGCTGGTAAAAGTACCTTAGGGAAAGTGATTCTTGGCATTCAACGCCCACAGCGAGGTCAGGTCTTGTTTCAGGGATATGACATTTATCAAGCTGATAAAGCTACTCATCGAAAAATACGTCGGGATCTACAAGTTGTATTTCAGGATTCATATTCGTCTGTTAACCCCCGGATGACAGCTGAACGTATTATAAGCGAACCATTAGAGAATTATGAAAAACTTACGATAGAGGAACAAAAAAGGAAGGTTATTACTCTATTAGAACGGGTGGGTTTGAGTGAAAAGGACTTAAAAAAATACCCACATCAATTTAGTGGTGGTCAATTACAAAGGATTAATATTGCTAGAGCAATCGCTTTGAAACCGAAGCTAATTGTTCTAGATGAATCGGTTAGTAGTTTAGATATGGTTACACAAAGCTTAATTTTAGACTTATTAAGTGAATTAAAAGACGATTTTGGTTTATCTTATCTATTTATTACGCATGATATTAAAGCTGCCTTTGCAATCTCTGATACGTTAGGTGTACTAGAAAAAGGGGAGTTAATTGAGTTTTACGATTCAAAAGATGAGTTTTTTTACTCGAAAAATCCTGTCATATTAAGAATGAGAGACTCCATTCTTGCTGAACATCCACGTTTTCGTTCGTTAACGAAGAGGGAGAGCATGGTATAGTACTATACATCAATCTAGCATCAGTGCGGGAATGGTATCAAGAAGCAAAGTGTATAGTAAATAAAGTTGCGAAAGTTATATATATTTATTAATGAGTTAGGTTTCTAAATGTGATATAATGTGGTTGTAAAAAAAGGGTGTCCAACCCATGTTTTTCTCACATTTGTATTTAATTTTTTTATTTTACTACATTATATCATCTATTTTTGGAGGATAATCTATGAGTCTTGATGTAAGGAATTCCATTCAAAGTGGCAAAACAGTTCTTGGTATTGAACTTGGATCTACCCGAATTAAGGCAGTTCTCATTGGTGAAGATAATACGCCAATCGCATCTGGTAGCCATGATTGGGAGAATAGCTATGTGAACAATATCTGGACCTATAGCGTTGAGGATATTTGGAAGGGTGTACAAGACAGCTATCAAAAGATGGCTAACGATGTAAAACAGCAATATGGAGTTACTCTACAAAAAGTTGGTTCGATTGGTTTTAGTGCGATGATGCATGGCTATATGGCTTTCGATAAAGAAGGAGAGCTTTTGGTACCGTTCCGCACTTGGCGCAACAATATTACTGAGCAAGCTTCGAAAGCGCTAACAGAATTGTTTAACTACCATATTCCTCAAAGATGGAGTATTGCTCATCTGTATCAAGCGATTTTAAATCAGGAAGAACATATTTCTAACATTAGCTTCCAAACAACGTTGGCTGGTTATATCCATTGGAAATTAACGGGACAGAAGGTTCTTGGCGTTGGTGAAGCATCTGGTGTATTTCCAATCGATCTGAATACGAAGGAATTTAATCAAACTATGGTTAATCAATTTAATGAATTGATTGAATCTAAGAACCTACCATGGAAACTTGAAGATATTTTACCTAAGGTTTTGGTTGCTGGTGAAAACGCTGGTGTATTAACAGAAGAAGGTGCAAAGCTTCTTGATGTTACTGGAGAATTGCAGGCTGGTATTCCACTTTGTCCGCCAGAAGGTGATGCAGGAACTGGTATGGTTGCAACAAACAGTGTAGCGAAGCGTACGGGTAACGTTTCTGCAGGAACATCTGTATTTGCAATGGTTGTATTGGAAAAAGAATTATCAAAAGTATATTCCGAGATTGACCTTGTGACCACACCAACTGGTAACCTTGTAGCTATGGCTCATTCCAATAACTGTTCTTCAGACCTGAACGCTTGGGTTGGATTATTCGACGAATTCTCTAAAGCAATGGGTATGGACGTTGACATGAATAAGTTATATGGAACTTTATATAACCTAGCACTTCAAGGAGATCCAGATGGTGGCGGCTTACTTGCTTATGGCTATCTTTCTGGTGAACATATTACTCATTTTGAAGAAGGCCGTCCATTGTTTGTTCGTTCATCAGATAGCAATTTCAACCTAGCTAACTTCATGCGTGTACATTTATTTACCGCATTGGGCGCTTTGAAAATTGGTATGGATATTCTACTTAAAGAAGAAGAAGTGAAACTGGATGAAATCCTAGGTCACGGTGGTTTGTTTAAGACTGAAGGAGTTGGACAAAGCATCATGGCTGCTGCACTCAATACTCCTGTTTCTGTTATGGAAACGGCAGGAGAAGGTGGCGCTTGGGGGATTGCCCTACTTGCATCTTATATGGTCAACAAAGCTGATAATGAAACATTGGAAGAGTATTTAAATAGGAACGTATTTGCGGAACAAACAGGGAAGACGATAACTCCTGATCCTAAGGATGTAGCTGGTTTTGAGCAATTTATGGAACGCTACGTTAATGGACTAGCAATCGAAAGAGCGGCAATTGACCATCTTAAATAAATAGTTACTATAATTATTAACGCGATAGGGTTGTTTTCTCCTATCGCGTATTTTAATTTTTCGAATGGAAGCAAGAGAACTGTCCCTGTGTTTCCCCATGTTTTGAATATCGTCAAACTTTCCAACAACAATAATATTGTAATATATCAAAAAAAGATTATAATAGTATTCATTGGAAAGACAAATGTCTGTATGGAGTGGACTTTGATGATTTATCAAAATCTATCTTAGATTAAACAAGTGGGGTAATATCTTATGAAAAATATGTTGAAGAAGTGGAATCAGTTAAGTCTTGTAAAGCAGATAATGATAGGTCTGATTATTGGTATTATCCTTGCTTTAACAATTCCAAAAGCTGCTAGTCCTATTGTTATTTTTGGTTCATTATTTGTAGGGGCTTTGAAAGCTATTGCACCTGTGTTGGTCCTGTTCTTGGTTATGTCGGCTATTGCTCAACATAAGAAAGGTCACCAAACGAATATGAAATCCGTTATTATTCTTTATTTAATAGGCACCTTTTTAGCTAGCTTAATCGCTGTAGTTGTAAGCTTTATTTTTCCTGTAAGTATCACCCTTGTACAGGGTACAGAGGATCTGGCAGCTCCTGGTGGTGTTGTAGAAGTACTTAAGAATTTACTGTTGAACGTTGTTGATAACCCATTTAGAGCGATAGCGAATGCGAACTATATTGGGATTTTAGCTTGGGCTGTACTCCTTGGGTTAGCCTTAAGAAATGCAAATGATACGACAAAAACATTCATTTCAAACTTTTCAGATGCGATCTCCAAAATTGTTAGATGGATTATAAAGTTTGCACCACTAGGAATTATGGGGTTAGTATTTGAGTCAATTAGTACGAATGGACTTGAGTCATTATTAAGCTATGGGAAATTACTTGCCGTTTTAATTGGTTGTATGCTTTTTGTGGCTTTAGTAGTCAATCCTATTATTGTGTTTGGAGCTATAAGACAAAATCCTTATCCGCTGGTATTTAAGTGCATAAGGGAAAGTGGAATCACAGCCTTCTTTACACGAAGTTCAGCTTCGAATATTCCTGTAAATATGAGATTATGTGAAAATTTAGGCTTGAATAAGGATAATTATTCGGTTTCGATTCCATTAGGTGCAACCATTAATATGGCTGGTGCGGCTGTCACGATTTCTGTTTTAACACTTGCAGCGGTTCATACCCTTGGTATTCAAGTGGACCTCCCTACTTCGATCATTCTCAGTGTACTTGCTGCGATTAGTGCGTGTGGTGCATCAGGGGTTGCTGGAGGATCACTTTTACTAATACCTCTAGCATGTAATCTATTTGGAATTCCAGCTGATGTTGCAATGCAAGTAGTAGGAGTAGGCTTTATCATCGGGGTTTTACAAGACTCTTTTGAAACAGCCCTTAACTCATCAACAGATGTCCTTTTTACTGCAGCAGCTGAATTTAAAGAGTGGAGAAAAGAAGGCAAAAAAATAGAGATTCGCAAAATTGCATAAGGAAGAATTTCTTTATCTGCGAGTTAAACTGCACCCCATTGTTAGGAGGTGCAGTTTTTTTGTCTTATAGTTGTATTACTATAAAATTTGTGATTGAAGTGTTACACTTTAAATTAATGTGCTTTAGTCTGAGTATTTGTAGTGTTTGTTGGAGAAACAATACTAAGGACGTTTTGACTGCTGTGCATTCATTTAGGAGGGTTAATGATGAATATGACTAATAATGATATCTTAATTCGATTAAGATATGCTCTAGATATAAAGAACACAGATATGGTAGAAATATTTAAACTTGGAGGTATTGACGTAACAAAAGAAGAAGTATTGAAAATCCTCACAAAACCAAGGGATAGTTACGATGATGAAGATGACTTTGTTGATATCGAAGAAAATGAAGACCATATAGAATGCGATCATACGATGTTCGAGTCATTTTTAAATGGTTTTATTATTTTTAAAAGAGGAAAACAAGATCCAAAACCAGGGCAACCTGAGATTCCAACACTAACGAATGAACATGTGAATAACCTTCTTCTTAAGAAAGTGAAAATAGCCCTAACTTTAACGAGTGACGACATGATCGACATTTTAGAAGAAGCAGGAGTAAATGTAACAAAGGGCGAAATCAGTGCAATATTAAGGAAAAAAGGACATAAGAATTATAAAGTGTGCGGAGACAGGTACGCGAGGAATTTCTTAAAAGGATTGGCGATAAAATACAGGGGATAAATGCAGGAACCTGTACGTAGGGTGATAAGATGATACATACTTATTTAGATAAAACGATAAGATTTGAAATCATATACAAAAAGCGGTCCTCCATTGGCATATATATCGACACCTATGGAAATATAGAAGTTCAAGCTCCTAAAGGGGCTTCCGATGAGACGGTGCTTAAAGTGTTAGAGGAGAAATGGGATTGGATCCAGGATAATCTAAAAGAAATGAAGGAACGAATGAGTGGGCCGAAGGAGATGTCCTATGAAACTGGTGAGAGTTTTCTTTATTTAGGAAACGCCTATCCTATACAGATTCTACAAGATAAGGACACCCAGAAAGACCATGTCTTGTTTGATGGGAATCAGTTATATGTCTACGTAAACCAACGAGATGACGAAAAAATTAAACAAGCGTTAAAGCGATTTTATTATCAGCAATGTAAAACATTGGTCGAGAAAAGTATCAAGACCTATCAAAGTAATTTTAAAGTAAAGCCCCGTTCGATTCGTATCACTGATAATCAAACGAATTGGGGGACTTGTGATTCTAACCTACAGTTAACTTTTAATTGGAGGCTTGCAATGTCCCCTCCTAAAGTGATTGATTATGTCGTTGTACATGAAATGTGCCATATGGTCCATCTAAATCACGACCGCTCCTTCTGGCGTCTTGTTGGTAAAATAATGCCAGATTATAAAGAACAGGAACTGTGGTTAGCATTATCAAGCTGGAAAATGACGGTTTGATAGATAGGAAATACATCACATTTTATTGAACCGAGAAACCCTGCTCTTGATTAATTCCATTTAATAAACTAGAATGGTCATGAAAAATTAAAAATGCAGGATTGTGACTGATTAGCAGGCAAGGCCTAATTTGTTTAAGGATAGATGCACTTTTGTGTATAAATCCTTACTCATTTTAGGTCTTTTTTTATTTGCTGTTAACGTTAAAAACATTATTACTAGAAAGGGAGATTTGAGATGAAAAAGAAGAGGATAATATGGATAGGACTACTTTTCTTAATCTTAAGCATCATCATATTGAGAGAAGTTTTGACTGAACAGAAGGAGAAGCCAAGATTAGAAGGAACAGATATAACTCAAGTGGATAACCAACCACTTAGCCTAGTACTCAGTGACGAGGCCCTACATCAGTGGGGGTTTGATGAAGGAGTTGGAAAAGTCACGAATGATTATGCTCAATCTTTGTTATCTGATATTCATTATGCATTAGATTCAGATCCTGAATGGAGGGACGGCATAAGCGGGAAAGCACTATTATTTGATGGATATTCAAATTGGATCGAAATACCTGCAGAAGATGTACATCATCCAAAAGGCTCTTTTTCAATAGAAGCATGGGTTGCGCCAAGGGCCTATGAATGGGGAGATCAGGGACAGCCCTCCGTTATTATGAATCAACATGATAAAGAAAATAAACAAGGATTTATGGTTGGAATGGGGCGACATGGGTATATCACGTTTCAGCTTGCCTTAGATGGTGAATGGCATGAAATTTGGTCGCCAGAGGGGATTGTTTTACCTAAGGACAACTGGTCCTACATTGTTGCACAATTTGAAAAAGGGAAAAATAAAATATCACTCTATTTAAATGGTGAACTTGTAATTGAAAAAGAAGTTCCCTTTGATAGTGAATTTACACCAACGAATGATTTACCTTTACTTGTAGGTAAACACAATCAGACGGTTGCTGTGTCTGAGGTATTTCATGTGAATATGTTTAATGGATTAATGGACAATGTGTCGTTGTATGATAAAGCATTTGACCATGAATATATAAAGCAGCACTATAAAGAATTCAGACAAAACTTGAACAATGAAATGCCTGTCCCTGACACTTCATTTGACCGAACGGGTTTATAAAGGGGATCGATATCGTCCTAATTATCATTTTACAGCTCCACAGCATTGGATGAATGAACCTCATGCACCAATTTATTATAACGGAAAATACCATTTATTTTATCAATTCAATCCATCGGGTCCTTTTTGGCATCAGATACACTGGGGACATGCTACAAGTGATGACATGATTCGGTGGGAAGACAGGCCGATTGCTTTAAGTCCAACAGAGAGAATGGTAGCCAGAGATGGGGTGTGGTCTGGTAGTGCAACATATGATGAACATGGTGTGCCTGTATTATTTTTCACGGCTGGTCATGATGAAATGGTGCCGAATCAAATGACAGGAATGGCACGACCAGTTGATATAAATGATGTAAATTTAAATCATTGGAACATGAATCCTAACCCTGTCACACTCCAAGAACATCATATTGATACAACGAAAGGTAAGGTGACATTTGGACAATTTCGTGATCCATATGTATGGAAAGAAGGTGACAAATGGTATCAGCTTGTTGGGTCAGGAGTGGAAGACACTGGTGGAACAGCATTACTATATACCTCTGAAGACCTTGAACATTGGAAGTATGAAAAGCCCCTTATGATTGGTGATAAAGTGAAATATCCACGTACTGGTGATGTATGGGAACTTCCATTTTTAGTACCAATTAAAAACAAGGAAACTGGTAAACAAAAATATGTGTTTATGATTAGCCCCTATTTTATGTCACCTAGTACAGATGCTGCTCGCTTTACATTTTATTGGACGGGGACATGGGACACTGAAAAAATGGACTTTATCCCTGATCACGAAGAACCTAAAATGTTTGATTATGGTGAACATTTTACAGGGGCACAAGGGTTTGTCGATGAGAAAGGAAGGACAATTGTCACAAGTATTTTACAAGACAGGCGTTCGGAACATGAAAAATACAAATCGGGGTGGGCGCACGGAGCAGGGTTACCTCTTGAAATTTATTTGAATGATAAACAAGACCTTGGAATCCGTCCAATTGAAGAGGTTCATTCACTTCGATCTAAAGAACTAATTTTCATGGAAAATGTCACATTGGATGAAGTCAATCAACAGCTTAAACATATTCAAAGCGATCAATTTGAGCTAGAAATAGAGCTTGATGTTTCAAATACGAGAGATGCTGGCTTGAAGATATTTAAAGATCCAAATAATCAGGAGGAAACCATTCTTTTTTATAATAATGAACAGAAAACCATTAATATTGATCGTGGGCGTTCAAGTGAAAATCCTGATATCGAAAAGGGAATTCAAGGAGGAGAATTACACCTTAAAGATAATATCTTAAAACTGAGGCTATTTGTTGATAAATCAATTGTAGAAGCATATGTAAACAATGAAAAAAGCCTTTCCTCACGTGTTTTTCCAACACTTAATGAATCAAAAGGAATCGAAGTTTATGGAATAGATGGGGAGCCTTTTGTCCGCTTGTTGAAAATATGGAGTTTAGACACAGCAATCGAAGGAGAGGAAGATTAAAACTATGTTAAAGTAACTGCTCTCTTTCTTTATTAGTGAAGTAAAAGTACTGTTTCTATTTTTTGCCTAAGAGAAATTAACTAGTTTTATAATGGAAACGAAAGGTATATTATCCTATTGATAAAAAATGTCGAAAAGCTTAGAATGTTTTGTGTAAATAAAATATGCGGGATTGTGACTGGTTAAGCAGGCAAGACCTAAAGTGTATAAAGGGCGTAGTGTACCTATTGGTAGACATACCCTTATACATTTTAGGTCTTTTTTTGTTCCCAGAAAAAGAATTCCGCGAATATAATGGAGGTTTAAGGAAATGGGAATTAAATTGAAAGACGGTAACAAATCGAAAATTAAGAAGCTAGTTTTGTCAGCGGTAGTTGCTGCGAATTGTTTTGCGGTGACACCAAGTTTTGCAGCTGATGCTCAATCAGATTACACATCTGTTTGGTCTCGTCAGGATGCAGAAAAGGTAACACTTACGAAAGAAAATACAGCTCCGGAAATTGATCTTGAGTTTGACTTAGTAGCTCCTGATCAATGGGTATGGGATACTTGGCCACTACAAAATAGAGATGGTTCGCTGGCTATCATCAAAGGTTATCGAGTTGCATTTGCGTTAGTAGCTCCTCGCACATTAGGCTGGGGTGATCGTCACACGGAAGCAAGAATCGGAATGTTCTATTCTAAAAACGGTAAAGATTGGACATACGCAGGAATCCCTTATGATTATGATAAAGCACTAGGTTATATGCAGTGGGCTGGTACATCCATGATTGATGAGGATGGTAAAGTGCATCTATTCTATACTGCAACTGGAGATAGAGATAATTGGGATTATAATGGATGGGATAAAAGAGCAGTACAGAAACTTGCTAAAACGACGTTTGACATCCGTACAGATAAGAACGGAGTACATCTGATTAATGAAGGTAAGCATGAAATCATGCTTGAAGCAGACGGCAAGCATTATGAAACAATCGAACAGGCTAAGAGTCCAATTATTACTGCCTTCCGTGATCCATTCTTCTTCCAAGATCCGAATACAGGAAAAGAGTATATTATCTTTGAAGGACAAGCTGGTAGCAACAGAAACTATATTAAACCAGAGAATATTGGTGACGAGGAATATCGTAAAACCCATACGGTTCCTGAAGGAGCAGAGCTTTATAACGGGAATATTGGGATTGCAGAAGTACTTGATGAAGATGTAAGTGAACTAAAGCTTTTACCACCATTACTTGAATCTGTTGGAACAAATCATCAGTTAGAACGTCCACATGTTGTGATAAATGGAGATGATTATTATTTATTCACAATTAGTCACACCTTTACATATGCACCTGGTTTAACTGGTCCGGATGGTGTGTATGGATTTGTTAGTGATGGGTTGTTTGGAGAGTATGAACCAATGAACGAAAGTGGTCTTGTCATTGCTAATCCAAAAGAAAATCCATATCAAGCATATTCTTGGATGGTTCTTCCAGATCAACAGGTCATTAGCTTTATTAATGAACCTGTTGATGAAAATGGCCAAGTGAAATTTGGCGGTACGTTCGCCCCAACTTTAAAACTGAAGTTAGATGGAAACACATCAAAAGTAACAAAAGAAGGTAAACATGGTGAAATTAAACCATTTGGAGCAAATCGCTAATTACATTTCCAATATGAGAGGAGATTTTGCATGATGCTAAAAAATAAAAAATCAATATCCGCTTTTTTATTAGCTGCCAGTGTTGTTGCATCTAGCTTTTCTGGATTATCTATAGATGCAAAAGATTTAGAGGTAACATCGCATTGGACACGAGAACAGGTGTCAAAGATAGAATTAAATGAAGATAATACATTGCCATATACAGATGTAAGTGGACTAGAGAAATTAGCTGAGGATTTTCATGTCTGGGATTCATGGCCATTGACTGACCGTGATGGCAATATCGCTTCAATTAAAGGATGGAAAGTATTATTTGCACTTTCTGCACCTAACGATGTCCTTCCAGGTAAAGTTCATGATATCGCAACAATCCGTTACTTTTACTCAAAAAATGGGAAGGATTGGACGCTTGGTGGAACTCTCTTCCCGGAAGGAGCTTCCTTAGGTTCTCGTGAATGGGCTGGGTCTGCCATGATGGATAATGGGAAAATTCATGCGTTCTATACGGCTACTGGCCATCGAGGAGAACAGGCGTTAACCTTTGAACAACGATTGGCAGTTGCTACAGGGGATATTCTCGCTGACAGCAAGGGTGTTCGTTTTGAAAACTGGGGTGAGCATCAAATTATCTTAGAGCCAGACGGAAAATATTATCAGACAAAAGAACAAGCTCAGCAAGGTGAAGGTGGAGGCTATGCTTTCCGAGATCCAATGTGGTTTAAAGACCCAAATACTAATAAAGAATATATTCTATTTGAAGGTAATTCAGGTGGGGCGGTTGGAGATCGCACCTTTAAACAAGAATATGCTGGAAGTTCTGAGTATGTTAGTAATAACCCAGTACCAACAGGAGCTGTTCATGCGAATGGGAACATCGGAATTGCAGAGGTAATAGATGGAGACCCAACTAATCTAAAAATGCTTCCTCCTCTATTGGAAGCTAATTATGTTAATGAAGAGTTGGAACGCCCACATATTGTTGTAAAGGATAAAAAATATTATCTTTTTACTGACACCCATATCAATAAATATGCTGAAGGACTTCAAGGACCAGAAGGATTGTATGGATTTGTATCTGATACATTGTTTGGTGGCTATGAGCCATTAAATGAAAGTGGTTTGGTTATAGCAAATCCTCCCGAAAACCCATACCAAGCGTATTCATGGCTTGTGCTTCCAAATTTAAATGTGGTAGGGTTTGCTCATTTTGGAGATTTAGGAGATATGACAATTGGAGATGTTGGCAATCAATCACCGGAATTCCAATTTAGCCACTTTGGTGGAACATTGTCTCCAACGATAAAGCTATCAATCAAAGACGACACTACCAAAATAGCGAAGGAATTAAGACAAGGGTGGATTAAGCAATAAGAAAAGTTTTTTAAAGATTAATAGGTATGAGCAGCCAATCGTTTTGCGATTGGCTGCTCATTTTACATGGTCTAATGGAAAAATCCCTATTTTTAGGAGGAACAATTAATGAAATGGAATAAAAGAATACTAAGAAACTCATTTCTAGCAGCTTTGATTGGAATGTCTACGGTTAGTATTAGTGTTGCAGCACAAGAAAACTACAGTCCATACAACTGGACACGTGAAGATGTAAGTAAAGTAACAATAAATAGTAATAATACTGCTCCTACCATTGATAAAGAAGAGCTTATTGAAATTACTTCAGACTCTTATATTTGGGATACTTGGCCTTTGCAGAATAGGAATGGAAATCCAGCTGTTGTAAATGGCTATAAAATTATTTTTGCTTTATCCGTTCCAAAGGATGTGTTGCCAGGTAAAAGGCACGACTCCGCTGAAATCCATTATTTCTATTCAAAGGACGGAAAAAGTTGGGAGGCTGGGGGACCGGTTTTTAAGGCTGGTGATGCATTAGGCTCTAGACAATGGGCGGGGTCTTCTATCATTCATAAAGATGGAACATTGCAAATGTTTTATACAGCGACAGGAGAAAAAAATGAAACTCAATTAGGCTATGATCAACGCATAGCAACTGCTACAGCAGATATTCGCACAACAAAAAATGGGGTGACATTTACCAATTGGTCAAAACATCAGATTATTCTTGAACCAGATGGCGATTACTATCAAACTCCGGAACAAACAGGAGGAGAAGAACCTTCTTATGCATTTCGAGATCCATATTTTTTCCAAGATCCTAAGTCTGGAGAAGAATATCTCCTATTTGAGGGAAACTCTGCAGGAAAACTAGAAGAACGAACTTATCAAAATGAATATATTGGTTCAGCGGAGTTTCGAAATAATCACGTAAGCCCCGAGGGTGTAAAAGCTTATAATGGCAGTATAGGGATTGCAAAAGCAGTGAATAATCGTTTAACAGAGTTTGAGTTGCTTCCTCCTTTATTGGAAGCTAATTATGTGAATGAGGAATTAGAGCGACCAAGTGTTATCGTAAAAGGGAATAGCTACTATCTTTTTGCTAAAACACATCAAGAAAAATTTGCACCAGGATTAAATGCTCCAGAGGGATTATACGGTTTTACATCAGAAGAATTATTTGGAGATTATAAACCGCTCAATAAGAGTGGCTTAGTCATTGCGAATCCAACAAACAATCCATATCAAGCTTATTCCTGGATGGTCATGCCAAATGGCACTGTTATTAGTTTTGTAAACTATGTTAACGTGGATGGAAAAGATATCTATGAAATTGGTGAGCAATCACCTGAGTATCAATTAGAGCATTTTGGTGGAATGTTAGCACCTTCTATTAAAATTTCAATGATTCGGGATGAAACCAAGATTCTTCATGAAAAAAAGCAAGGAGTTTTTAAATAATATCTTTATTTATGGTTTTTCTATGTGTTATTGCTTGGAATAGCCATTAACATTAATTAACATGTGCGCAATGTACAAACACAGATGCATCAATACGTATATTATTTTAAGAACAAAGTGTAAGGTGGAAGATGAACATCAAAGATGAACAGAAAGAACCTAAAGATATTGCTCTTGAACTGTTACTTTTTTTAGGTGGTAAGGAAAATATAATAAAAATCACCCATTGTACAACTCGATTACGTTTTGAACTTCAAGACGAAAGCAAGGTAAATAAAGATGAAATAGATAAACGAAATTACGTTCTAGGGACATTTTCGCGGTTTGGACTTTTTCAAATCATTTTAGGAGGCGGTACGGTTAATAAGGTGTATAGAGCCCTTCTAGAAATCACCTCTACCACTACTTCTAGAACAAGTACTACTGAGGAGAAAATAGGGACAAATGTGAAATTAAATCCTATTGTTCAATTTGCGAGAACCTTATCTAACATCTTTGTTCCTATTGTTCCGGCCATTGTTGCAAGTGGTTTACTTATGGGGCTAATAGGAATGATTGAGGTGTTTCAGTGGGCATCACCAGAAAGTTCAATTATGATTATGCTGGATATATTCTCCAGTGCAGCATTTATTATATTACCAATCCTAATTGGCTTCAGTGCAGCTAAGGAATTTGGAGGGAACCAAATTCTAGGTGCAGTCATCGGTGGAATTTTAACTCATCCATCTCTATTAAATCCTTCAATGCTTGGTTACGAATTACCAAAATATATGGAAATCCTAGGGTTTAATATTCCTTTAATAGGGTATCAGGGAACAGTCATACCCATCTTACTTTCTGTCTTCATTATGAGCAAATTAGAAGTGGGATTGAGGAAGGTTATATCAAATGCATTCGATTTGTTTTTTATTCCATTTCTCGTCATTATCAGTATTGGTATAGTTTCACTATTAGTCATTGGACCTATTTCATTGATAATCGGAGACATGATGACATCTGTGTTTGAATTTATTTATAAGTTCGGAGGGGGATTCGCTGGATTTATATATGGTGGCTTATATTCTCTTATTGTTATCACCGGGCTACATCACACTTTACATGCTGTCGAAATGGAATTGCTGGCAAATCCGGATATAGGTGTAAACTTTTTACTTCCAATTTGGTCCATGTCTAATATCGCACAAGGAGCAGCTGGCCTTGCTGTATATATTAAGACGAAAAACGAGAGGCTTAAAAAAATTGCACTCCCTTCAGCTTTTTCAGCCTACCTAGGAATTATTGAACCGGTGATGTTTGGGATTAACATAAAACTTGTTAAACCTTTTATTGGTGCAGCTATTGGTGGTGCCTTTGGTGGAGTCTATGTTGTACTTACTCATGTGGTTGCCAACTCGTATGGATTAACAGGAATTCCAATGATTGCGATTGTAGCTCCTATAGGAATTTCTAATCTATTAAATTATCTTATTGGTCTAGGTATTTCTACAATTACCGCATTTATTGCTACATGGATTCTTTGGGTGAAAGATGCAGATGAACTAGAAAGATGAATTAACATCAAATGCACGAGCAAAAGAGGAAGTGAAAAGGTATGAAAATTAAAAAAGTCTTAAATAATAGTGCGGTGGTAGTGAAAGATCGGGACGGAGAAAAGATTTTATTTGGACCAGGTATTGGGTTTCAAAAAGGAAAAAATGATCGGGTGAATCCATCAAAGATTGATAAAGTGTTTATCATGAAAGACTCAAATGAGCATGAAAGATTCCAAGAGATATTACAGTTCCTTCCTGAAGAACATATTCAAGTTGCAGAAGAAATAATTAGTTACGCTGAAAAGGAATTAGGCGTAATGATTAACGAGCATATCCATGTCGCTTTCTCGGATCACCTATCATTTGCTATCGAACGATTAACAAATGGTATATCTATAAAAAATGTGCTACTTGAACAAGTTAAAATTCTTTATTTTAAGGAGTTTCAAATTGGTCTTTGGGCAAAGGAATTAATAAAAGAAAGACTAGGAGTAGATATTCCCGAAGATGAAGTAGGGAATATTGCTCTGCATATGCATACCGCTAGAATGAATACTGGAGATATGCAGGAAACTATTGACATTACAACGACTATTCAAGAAATTACTAGCATCATTGAAGGTTGTTTAAAGATTAATATAGTGGAAGATACAATGTCATATGAACGATTAGTTACCCATCTACGATTTTCACTTAAAAGCCTGTTATCAAATGAGGAGCAACATGAGTATGATCCGAAAATGGCTTCGATGATCAAGGGAAATTTCAAAGAAGCATTTTTATGTGCACAAGAAGTGGGGAGATTTTTAGAAATGAAGTATAATCTAGAGTACCCAGATTCGGAATTAATGTATATATCCATGCATATTCAAAGATTCTATAATCGAGCGATGATGCAGAAACCAACCTATGTTTGAATAATCAAGCAAAAAAGAGCCTTCCATCCGGTAGGCTCTTAATAGTTATCCTCCTATTTTTGACAATCAAGTGTCAATCGATTTCTTGTGACAAAGTTCACATCTATTTACCTTTATAGTTGGTAGTATTTTATACGTTATCAAATGTTTTAACTATATTAATGGTAAAAAATGAACTTATAATCGAATGATTAATAGGAGGTATTTTTCATGAGTATGTTTTGTTTCCAATGTCAAGAAACAGCAAAGGGAACAGGCTGTACAATTGTTGGGGTTTGTGGGAAAAAAGATGATTTAGCCAATATGCAGGATTTGTTAATTTATACGATTAAAGGCGTTGCGATTGTTAATACGTTTGCTCGTGAAATTGGTCTTAATAATAAAAAGGTAGATGAATATATCGTAACCAGCCTTTTTATGACCATAACAAATGCGAACTGGGATAAGAATGAATTTTTTAATAAAGTAAGAGAAGGATTAAGCCTTCGTGAAGAAATTAAAGCTGAGCTCAATAGGGCAAAATATATGCTTCATGGTAACAGTGATTTTGTTACTTGGTACGGTGAAACAAATGAAGAACTTGAAATCAAGTCAGCTTCCAGAGAGGTTAGTATTTTAGCAACGAGAGATGAAGACATACGTTCATTAAGAGAATTAATTACGTATGGTTTGAAAGGATTGGCAGCGTATTTAGAGCATGCTGCACATTTGAATTATAAAGATGATGAGATTAATGCTTTTATGCAAAAAGCACTTGCACAAACTACAGACGATCAAGTGTCAATGGAAGAGTTAATTGCTCTTTCAATGGAATGTGGGAAATATGGTGTTCATGCAATGAAATTATTGGATACAGCAAATACATCTACGTATGGTCATCCTGAAATGACGAAGGTGAACATCGGCGTACGTCAAAATCCTGCTATTCTAATAAGCGGCCATGATCTTAAGGATATGGAAGAGCTATTAAAACAAACAGAGGGCACTGGTGTTGATGTTTATACACATAGTGAAATGCTTTCAGCGAACTATTATCCAGCTTTCAAAAAATATGATCACTTTGTTGGAAATTACGGAAATGCATGGTGGGAGCAAACGCGTGAATTTGAAAGTTTTAACGGTCCAATTTTAATGACAACGAACTGTATTGTTCCACCCAAAGTATCTTATAAAGGAAGAATGTATACAACCGGGGCAACCGCAGTGGATGGCGTAACCTATATTGAGAAGAAGGAAGATGGAACAAAAGACTTTTCAGTTATGATTGAACATGCGAAAAAATGTAAACCACCAATTGAAATTGAAAAAGGTGAAATTATCGGGGGATTTGCACATAATCAAGTTGCTCAAGTAGCCGATCATGTGGTTGAGGCAGTGAAAAACGGCGATATCAAACGATTCTTTGTAATGGCAGGCTGTGATGGTCGACATAAGAGCAGAACCTACTATAAAGAGTTTGCAGAAGAACTTCCGAAGGACACCATTATTTTAACAGCCGGCTGTGCCAAATACAGATATAATAAGCTAGATTTGGGTGACATCAATGGCATTCCTAGAGTGCTTGATGCAGGTCAATGTAATGATTCATATTCATTAGTTATGACAGCCTTGAAGCTTAAGGATGCTTTCGGATTAGAAAGTGTAAACGACCTACCGTTATCTTATAATATCGCATGGTATGAGCAGAAGGCAGTCATTGTGTTCTTATCCTTACTGCATCTTGGAGTGAAAAATATTCACGTTGGACCTACATTACCAGCGTTCTTATCACCAAATGTAACGAATTTCTTAGTTGAAAATTTCGGTGTAGGTGGCATTTCAAATGTAAAAGAAGACATGGATATGTTCATGTATGCAACTGTGTAAAGTATCTAATCTCTAGGCTAAAAACACATTTTTATAAGTCACATAGATTTTAAGGGCAATCCCTTTACAAGTGCATAGGATAAATCTATAAACTGTGAAGGGATTGAGGAAAATGTACTATGTTCCTTATATGTATCCAGGGCAATATCAATATCCTTATTATGTTAATGCACCAATGTATCAGTATGAAAGTCGTCCTGTCTACTGGACTTTTCCTAATGAAATCGAGTATGCAAACAGATATGATTTTTTTCGCTCTACCAACAGTGGTATGTTAAAAGATTATGGATCAAAACCATTTGTCATTAATATCAATGAAGCAACGAAGCAAAATAATACGTTTCGTACTGCTTTATGGACAGGATCGCATCTTCAAGTTACATTAATGAGTCTTAATGTTGGCGAAGATATCGGGTTGGAAATGCATCCTGATGTTGACCAATTTTTACGTATAGAACAAGGTCAAGGGATTGTTCAAATGGGCGAGAGTAAAGACCGATTAAACTTCGAAAGAAATGTTTACGATGATTCTGCAATTATTATACCTGCTGGAACATGGCATAATCTAACCAATACAGGTAATAGTCCGCTTAAACTTTACTCGATCTATGCCCCTCCTAACCATCCATTTGGTACTGTTCATGTTACCAAGGCAGATGCAATTGCGGCGGAAGAAAGCTAAGGTCAAACATGTTGGGGGCGGTTCTCATGCTTCATATTTGAAGCATGAGAACCGTCCCCTTGCTTTCAACCCTTGCTTTCAAATTCAAAGTTTAGTAATATATAAATACATATGTTTTTATTAATATTTTAACAAAAACATTAATAACGAATTTTACATATAGGGAGATGAATTAAATGAGTAAAGCCATTTTAACCAATCCCATCATGTGGGCGGATGTTCCGGATGTAGATGTAATTAGAGTTGGAACCGCTTACTATATGGTGAGTACGAGTATGCATACATTTCCAGGATGCCCGATTATGAAGTCAGAGAATTTGGTAGATTGGGAGATTATCAGCTATCTTTATGAAACGTTAGAGGATAATGATGCCCATAATTTATTAGATGGAAAAGGTATTTATGGACAGGGGCAATGGGCGACAAGCTTACGTTATCATAATGGAACCTTTTATGTATGTTTTTCAAGTAATGATATGAAACAATTCTATGTTTATCAGACGAAGGATATCGAAAGTGGAGAATGGACACGCTCTACAATCGAAGGAATCTATCACGATCCGGCGCTGCTATTTGATGAAGATCGAGTATTTGTGATCTATGGTTGTGGAGATATTCGTATTACAGAATTGACCAAAGACGCTAAAGCTGTAAAAACAGGTGGCGTAAATCAATTACTTTTGGCAACGGATACAAAGGATATTGGACTGAGATGTGAAGGTTGTCATGCTTATAAAATTAACGGGCAATATTATTTAGTGTTCATTGAATGGCCGACAGCTGGAAATAAACGTAGAAGACAGATTTGTTATCGCTCTGATCAACTTTTGGGCGAGTATGAACGGAAAATCATTTTTGATGATGATATGAATTATCATAATAAAGGAATTGCACAAGGGGCTATTTTTGATACACCGGATCATGAGTGGTTTGCTATGTTGTTCCAAGATCATGATGCAGTCGGAAGAATACCATATATCCTGCCTGTAACCTGGGAAGAAGGATGGCCGATGATTGGGCTTGATGGAAAAGCGCCAAGAGAATTTGAAATTAACATGCCTGCTTCTTCATCTAAGAAACCATTGGTTATTAGTGATGAGTTTGATTATAAAGAAAACAAACTTGCTTTAAATTGGCAGTGGAATCATAATCCAGACAATGATCTTTGGTCGGTAACGAAACGACAAGGATTTCTTCGTTTGGAAACGGGCAATCTCACCAATAGTGTTTTACAAGCTCGTAATACAGTTACTCAAAGAACCGAAGGTCCAATGTGTATGGGAAGTATTTTAATGGATACTTCAAATATGAATCCTGGTGATCATGCCGGATTACTCGCTTTACAAAATAGCTTTGGCACTGTTGGTATTAAGGTTGCTGAAAACGGCGACCATTACGTTACCATGTGTGTAAATCGTGGCGATGGTCTCGAAGAAGAGGTAGAAAAAGTCCTATTTGAAGATAACCTTATTTACTTAAAGATTGAATTTAATTTTGATGACAGTCTGGATCTAGCGAAATTCTACTATTCTGGCGATGGTGATAATTGGGTTCGAATTGGAAGTACATTAGAAATGAAGTATACGCTAGATCATTTTATGGGTTATAGGATCGGGTTATTTAATTATGCCACATCTCAAATTGGTGGGTATGTTGATTTTGATTATTTTCGCTATAAAAAGAATTGGATATAAGTGAATACAATATATGTTAATTTGATGAGTCTATCTGAAAGGGTAGGCTCTTTTTGTCATAGGAATTTGGAAGCTTGTAAATTGTCTGATATTATTTATATTAAAATAGTCTATTTAAAAGCGTGATGAGGAGATGTGAAAATGAGTAAATTTTTTGAGGAAGTAAAACAACAACCAGAAGCAATTTTAAATACCATTTCAGCAAATCAGGAAAAAGAGTTGAAAAGCAACAAGCCTTTATTATTAACGGGTATGGGGAGTTCACTTGCAGCATCAGAGTTATTTGTCTCTCTTTTAAATGCAAAAGGGATTCAAGCAGTAGCATTGGATAATTCCGAATTACTTTACTATTATTCAGATAAATTTCTTAACCAATACGAAATAATTATTACATCTCAAAGTGGTGAAAGTTTTGAAGCGAGAGAGTTAGCTGGACGTTATGAACAAGTAATGGCAATCACGAATAGTCCTGAAAGTACATTAGATAAGAGTGCTCAGGAAGTATTTTATACACAAGCTGGAAAGGAAGAGGCAATTGCTTCTTCAAAATCCTTCACCACTACGGTTGCTCTTATGCTTCAACTTGGCTCGAAAATGGTTGGAGAGGATTTTACTGAGTACATAAGAGAAGCTGCAAAGGTAATAAGCACTCACTTAGAGAGAGCAGACGAATATATGGAGAAAATCGGTAGCTTTTTAAATCCAGAAAAGCCCCTTGTTTTACTAGGGCGTGGGCCAAGTGTGTATACAGCACGACAAGGCTCGTTAACATTAAAAGAAACCGCCCGTATTTTTGCAGAAGCACTATCTGCACCACAATTTAGACATGGACCTTTTGAATTACTAGAAGAGAAGCTACAAGCTATTTTCTTTAATCCAAAAGGAAATACATATGAGATTAATCAAAAATTCGTGTTAGAGATGGCGGACTTAGGTGCGAAAGTTCTGTATGTATCGGATGAAGCAATAGAACATGAAAATGTCCTATCCCTTGAAATTGAATCCATTAATGAATATGTCAGCGTCATTCCGTATTCACTAGTTGTCCAACTTGCGGCAGTAGAACTATCGAAAAAACGTGGTCTTGTTGCAGGTGAAGCGAAGATTATTAGCAAAGTGACAGGGAAAGAGTGATGAAGAACAAATCCTTAACTGTACCAAAGAATTTGTAAGAAAAATATAATGAAATTACGGTAATCATAAGTGAATTTTGTGAAGAAAATCTAAACGGGGAAATATGAACTTTTATGTTTTCAGTAATGCGCAGCTATTTGTTGAAAACGTCCATCTCCTATTATGAGTGGAAAAGCAAAGACATGGGCATGTGGGATTGTACATGCGATAGGATCTGTTAACTTTCTATTTGATTTATCACAGAGCCCATCGATACAAGCAAAAGAATTATATGAGAAGTTTGGAGTTAGTGGAGGTACTGGAAGTGCAAAGTCTAAACAAATTAGAGATCT
The DNA here is from genome assembly GCA_041640535.1 of Bacillaceae bacterium. GTDB lineage: Bacteria > Bacillota > Bacilli > Bacillales > Bacillaceae_L > Litchfieldia. Next base: position 3,987 of record JBEQAC010000002.1, on the reverse strand, counting down.
TATGAAAATGAGTGTGTTTGATCCAAATTGGACTTTGCCAAGTAAACTAGAGACGAACCCGATGGCTTGGATGATAATGGTGGATGGATTTGTTGTTGATGCACGACATACTCCAAGAGAAATTCAGGAGGAAGCTTTTAAAAGAGGATTGATTCCTTACATACCTGAATAAGATGATCTGCTTTTTGTAATTGGTGCCTAACTGATAAAACTAATCTATAAAACATGGTGGTCATTCAATGAAAATAATCATTCAATCGTTGTTAATTTCATTCGTGTTACATGTTGTTTATTTTACTGGAAGTATAATTTATGGCTATTTCTTAACAAAGACCCATGATCCAGATATCGCAGCGTCCTATGAAAATGTATATTTTCTACAGAATGAAGTGGCTTTTGGCTATGTTGGCAGCCCCCTCTTTATCATTTTTTCTTTTTTCGGTATGGCTGCTTTGGTTGGATTATTTATAAAGTTTTATAAGTACCAAATCTCAAAGTAAAGAGGAGTGTTAATATGACGTTGTATCACTATATTGGAGCAAATTATCCACTCTCTATGGGGAGTTATGGAGAGAAGTATACTTTAAAAAAGCTTTCAGATATTCCTAAGCCGGATGATCCATCAGATTTACGTAATATAATGGATCTATCTGAATTCGAGGATGAGTGGGTTAAAGTTTATGAAACTGAATTGGATTTTGCTTATGTATGAAGAGGAATTACCGATAGAAAAAGAGATTGCGGTTGATTTGTCTATTTTTCAGCTTGAAAGTGTATTTGAGTTAAAAGATAAGCATTTATTTAGATTTATAAATTCATAGAGATAATTAAAGAAACTACATAACACCCATAATAAAGAAAGAATATTGGGGGATTAACTGTATGACATGGACAACTTTATGGATGGTTATGATAAATACGTCCTTTTGGTTGGTTTGTTGTTTTGGGATGGCTTGGTTTGTTCGAATCTTACCTAAATCAATATATAAAACAAATAACTTTTTTTTCAAAGAAAGATCATTCGAGAAAAGATTATATAAAATACTACATACTGCTAGATGGAAAGATAACCTTCCTGAATGGGGAAAAATATTGAATTTTGAGAAGAAAAATTTAAAAAAAGATCTTAGCTTGGATTATATTGATAGGTTTATTTTAGAAACTTGTTATGCAGAGATTGGACATTTAGGGATGGCTGTATTTGGATTTGCTTGTATATTAGTGAATCCGAGTTCTTATGCTCTAATGGCATTGATATTTGCTGTGATTAATGTATTTATACAAATCCCTTTTATTTTAATTCAAAGATATAACAGGCCTAGATTGATTAGATTAAGGTTGAAGTATACGTTGAAACAGTAAAAATATATTGGAGGTTTCGTTATGAATAATAGACGACTAGTAATAGCAGGAACGGAAAGTGGGGTGGGAAAGACCACGGTAACGCTAGGAATTATGTCGGCTTTTCAAAAGATGGGTTACACGGTTCAAGGGTTCAAATGTGGTCCCGATTATATTGATCCATCCTACCATACGGCAGTAACCGGTCGTCGTTCACGGAACTTGGATAGTTGGATGTTAACCGAGGATGTATTAAAGGAGATTATGGTCGTTGGCCATGATAAAGCCGATATTTCGATTATTGAAGGTGTTATGGGCTTTTATGATGGGAAAGATCCTAAAACGAATGAAGGAAGTACAGCTGAAATTAGTATTCTTACAAACAGCCCTGTCCTGTTAGTGGTAGATTGCTATGGTGTAGCACGAAGCGCTGCCGCGATCGTACGAGGATTTCAAGTGTTATCGAAGGAAGTAAATATTGTTGGAGTCATCGCAAATAAGGTAGGGGGAGAAGGGCATTTTCGATTAATCAAAGAGGCAGTCGAACTGGAGTGTGGTATTCCTGTATTAGGGTACTTGAATCAAGAATTAGAGATTGAGATGCCAGAACGACATTTGGGGCTTATTCCTTCGATTGAACGTGGGGAATTAACCCCATTACTTGATCGTTTAGGTGAATTGGTGTTGAGTTCGGTTGATATGAATAAGCTTTATGAATTATCTGTAGCATGTTCTCTTAACGTGGAGTCATCCTTTCTTTTTAAAAAGAGGGAGTCTGTGGATGTGAAAATTGCCGTTGCCTATGATCAAGTCTTTAATTTTTATTATGAAGAGAATTTTGAACTGTTGAATGCTTATGGAGCAGATTTTGTTTATTTTTCTCCATTAAAAGGGGAGCCGCTTCCTCCCGACATCCATGGCCTTTATATTGGAGGAGGATTCCCTGAAGAGTATGCGGAGGAATTGGCTAAACAAACAGAGGTTCATTCTTCGATTAAAAGAGCGATTGGACAGGGACTACCAACGTTTGCTGAATGTGGAGGATTTATGTATTTATGTGAGTCACTCCAAACTCTCGATAAAAAAAGCCATTCCATGGTTGGTGTGATTCCGGGTGTTGTGAAAATGGAGGAAAGGTTGGCAGCGATTGGGTATCGCTTGATTAGCGGGGAAAAAGGGAATTTCCTTTTAAAGTCTGGAGAGATTGCCAAGGGACATGAATTCCATTACTCAACGTTTCATCCCAAAGAGGAAACTTTGTTCGCCTATGAAACACAAGGGAACCGTGGGTTACAAAAAGAAGGATACCTCCATGAAAACCTCATTGCAGGGTATACGCATATTCATTTTGCATCTTGTCCGGTTATGGTTGAAAATTGGATAGATAAGTGTTTAGAGTGGAAGTCTAACGGAAAAAACACCTCAACCGATTGAGGTGTAGTTATTCACTAGGCATTAATGGATCTTTGTCATGGGTATATACTGGATAAATCTCGGGATGAAGGAGATTCGCGATTTTACTTAAACCAATCAATAGTCGAGGAGAAGGTCTACAATATAATTCCTCTTCGAGTATATATAATTGATTCGTTTTTATAGCATTCGTATGTTCCCAATCAGGACGTTTATGAATCACCTTTGGGTTCACTTTTTCTTTATGTACACCAACCCACACAATACACATGACGTCGGGGTTTCGTTTTCTAACATCTTCCCAATCTGTTTGAACGCTAGCTTGTTCCTGATCTTGAAAAATGTTCCGACCACCCGCAAGTTCGCTTATTTCGGTTAACCAATTGCTTGCACCAGGTGTGAAAATAGGTTTAGCCCACCATTCCCAATAAAGGGTTTTAGGTTTTTCTACTTTCTTGCTTAACAAGGAATAATGGTTGAGAAATTGATTGTATTGAACGTATCGTTTTTTCGCTAATTCTAGCGAATTTGTTTCTTTTCCGACAAATAATAGACTTTCTCCAACCTCTCTTAATGTTTTCGGATTAGGAACAATGACATAAGGTATTTTCCGTTTCTCTAACTCTGTGATGTTACGTTCCATTCCTGGGACTGTGAGAGAAGCTAGTACTAAGTCAGGTTGTAACTCTTCTACTTTGTCCATATCAATCTCAAGGTCAGGACCTAGCCTTGGTAATCCTTTAATTTCTTCAGGCCAATCTGAAAAATTATCAACACCTACTAATGAGGATGTTAATCCTAGGTAGGCTACTAGTTCTGTGTTACTTGGGCAAATTGATATTAGTCTCATTAGTAAACACACCCCTTTTCTATTAATCTAGCCAATTCTTATTTTATTCTACATAATCTTTTGAAGGAATGTAATGAGGAAGTTTTTTATAGGAGGAGAAATATGAAGAAATATCACTGCTGTGCAACATGCATTAATTATGAAGTAAAAAAAGTCCAAGGGAAAATGGTGTATCGTTGTTCCCGATTAGGATATGATACGAAACCAACGCATCAATTTAACTGTTGGGAGCCGAAAGAGGCTGTGAAAAAACTAATGGAAAAAGACCGGAAAAGTTAAGCGGGGAAGCATGGGGACGGTTCTTATAGGAGACAATCGGAAGTTTTGCGCATAAAGAAGCACAGCTAGGTTTTAATCTAGCTGTGCTTCTTTTGTTTTTATGT
>JBEQAC010000001.1:0-86368 GCA_041640535.1 Bacillaceae bacterium | reverse complement strand
TGGTTATCATGTGCTAGAAGCTTCTTGATCAACCCTTAATCAATATTTTTAAAAAATCACCAATTGGTGGTTTATTTGTTATGCTCTTTTCTAGATATTGTGGTCGTACTAGTTATTTCAGACTTATCACCACCTTTTTAGAAGGACCTAATGATCTTAGGCCCTTCTTTCACTTAATTTTTTAATGGAGGAAGATGTGATTGTGGCTTGCCATGAACACGCATAATCCCCCACATGCCAAGCTCAATATCCCACATAATGTTACCTGAACGATACATATAATCACCTGGGAAATTAAATACTCCTCCTGCTCCTCCGATTATTTCTAGATTTTTTTTGCTCCCCATTACATTAAAGCCTACAAACGATTCCATTCGAGAATCAAAGTTTTTTTCATTAAATCTCCAACTATGGCCATGTAAATGGAATGTATGTGTACGTCTACGTTCTGCTGGTGTGATCAGTTTTATTGTGACAGGATCACCTGGGTAAGCTTCAAATACTGGTGTAGCTGGATCACCAAAAACCTTTGAACTGAAAAGATCTGCTAAATTTGGGTGTTCCCTAAAGCGGTTAATTAATCTTTCAGTACGATAATTGAACCCTCGGGAGCCTTCATCATACGTATCAACCTCTTCATCAATTTCTCCTTCCCCTAACAAAATTCCGTCATGCGGATCAAAGATTAATTGTTTAAACTTATCTAATAACCGGACTCCATCATGCATGATCATGACAAATTCACGATGTTCAGGAAGAAATGGATTTCGAATTATGACATTTGCTCCCGTTTTAACAGGTTTTAATGTATACGGGTCCAAATATTCTGATCCACGATGTTCAGCAATGAACGCTCCAAAAGCCCCTTGTGAACGATGATTACGAATATCAGCCATATCCCACATTCCGCATGCACCGTATTGATCATCTACAAACCAGGAATACTTAATGCTTTCTCCAGGTCCAACCGTTTGATCAGGATTGAATCCTACTGTTTCACCTGCTGAGGTTCGGACATCGTACTGAATGAGCTGTGGATGAAGTGAAATCCTTAGGGATGGTGGATAAAATGCCTGTTCTTTTACACGTGGATAAGGGTGTATTCCATCTTTAAATGAAAAAAGGTCAAATTTTAATAAACTAGTTAACGTAACTTCTACTGTATCTCCTACATTTGCTCTTATGATTAGAGGCTCTGGATTTTTCCTACCACACATAATATCTTCTAGATCTTCTTTTAATGCAAAGATAATGCCAACTGGGTCATGGTCTCCATACGAGTTATAAATAATTGGGGTTTGAAATGCAACTATATCAAATCGCCGAATTGGTGTTTTATTTGGTGCTACACTCCGAACTTCTTTAGGCGGTGCTGGTGGCAACCCAGTACATTCAGGTAAAGGCTTTGTTCGTTTTGGTGGAGCTGGTCGATCTAAAAGTGGAATTAAATCTGGAACTTCTTCATCAAATGCTCGAATTAACCCCCAGCATCCGTTCCAAAGATCTTCTTCGTCCTCAAATGCCCATAAATAGTCCCCAGCATTAGGGATAAATGTATCAAATGTAAATGACTCTGAAATTCCGATATGCTGTTGATCCTCATACTTTGTATCCAAATCTCTTCTTATTAACGGCCACTTCAGTCCATGCACATTAAAGCTATGTGATTCCTCTTGTGCTCCTTGTAATAAACGAATTCGTATCGTGTCACCTTCATACGCTTTTAAAATGGGCGTAACAGGATCCCCGTTAACAAAGGAGCTAAAGGAATAAGCCGGATCACAATCCTTTCCTAGGCGGAATTGAAGTGGCTCATTTTTATAATTCACTCCAAACAAGCCCGGATCATCTTGAGAGCCTGGAAATTCTGGTGGATTTAATGGACGACCATCCTTATCAAAGATTAAGGCAAAATCATGTACCATTAATGCTAAGTCACGATAATCAGGAATTAATGGATTCGTCACTGTTATTTGAGCTCCATGATTGACCTCTTTCCCAGTTGCTGAATCTAGAAATTTAGCGAACCGTGCATGAATCACACCTGAACCAAATACCCCATGCTGCTGATGGGCAGTTGCGAACAAATGATCATGAAAGAACCAGGACTTTAATTCCACATCAGCAAAATACTCATACCGAATCGTTTCTCCTGGAAGTACACTCGAATCATAGTTCCAACCAATATTCCCCCCATCATTGACAAGCACATCAAACTTAACAAAATGGATGTGAAAGCCATTTTCATACGTACGTGAAACAAGCTGAAAAGCATCACCGTCAAGTATATGTGGAAGTCTATTTGTGTAATTAATGCGAATACAAGTACCCGCTTCAGCATGGAAGATTAATGGTTCAGGCTCTTTTCTACCAGCACATATATCATCAAGGTCCTCATCTAGGACATACATTCGACCTTTTGGATCATGCCATCCTTGGCGATTATAGACAATGGGCAATTGGATAATGGAGACATTAAATTCTTTTACAACCGCATTTTCTAGACATGGATCGGCAAACACTGCTCCTGGTCTTACATTTGGAACTGCTGCATTTCTTTCTAATTCTGTTAAACCTCTTCCACCCACAATTCCAAGAGGTGGTCTTGGTGCTTTACAACCAACTTTTCCTGGAATAAAGTTTGGAAATCCTGGACGTTCCTTTGTAGGCTTTGGAGGTGCAGGTCTATCAGGTAATGGTTGTAAAGGCTTAATTGGTACCCCATTTGGATAACATTGACTTCCGTCCTGAAGTGTATTGAAAATACGATTAATTCCCCACATCCCTGCTGCAAAATGCGGATACAAGTGACAATGGATAATCGCATCTCCAATTGCACCATGAAGACTTCCTAACCCATAAAATGGCTCAATTGTATAATGGGATTGGGGGCTGATTGATTGGGAATCTATAATCTCAGCATTTAAATTTTGTGGATCACGTGCCCATTGATGCACGTGATAGTGAAAGACATGTGTTTCCTTAACCCCACCATGAACTAAACGGATTTTTGCTGGATCCCCAACATATCCCCGCAAAATTGGTGTAGCAGGATCTCCAAATACCCACGAATCATGGTGCACTTCTTCACCCTCACATTCAGGACAAACCACACCTTCATCAAGTAATTGGTGCCTTCTAAATTCAGGTTCATACCGATAGTTAACCCCGTGAAAGGACTCTGTATCTTGACCAGTATTATGGTCGATTGGACGGTTTCCTGTTAAGTCGTTAACCTCCATTTCATCATGAAAAATCCAAGCATATTCCCGAAATGAAGGTAAAAATGGATGATGAATATCCGCATATGCACCACTATTATGTGGTTTTCCTGTTTCAGGATCTGTCCACCAGGAGCCTCTTTGTTGTACAAAAAGGGCACCGAATAACCCATTACTATTTGAACCATTTTCTGTGCTGGATGGATTTCCTAAATCGGAAAAAAAATAGATCCCATCTCGAGATGCTTTTAAGCGATAGAGGATCTTATCTCCCGTTTGTACCAATGTAGTAGGATTAAACCCTACATTCGCTCCGTCAGAGGATAACACATCATAGTCTGCTTCTTGAAAATGCATTCCTGTCTCAAAAGGTAATTTATTTTCAAATAGGATTTCAACAATATCTCCTGCATTTGCTCGAATGACGAGTGGTTGAACGAGATCCACTGGTGTAAATGGATTTTTCCGGACAAGTTCTCTTACTTTTTGTTCATTTTCTTTCAAAACATACATCATACCATTCGGATTATGATCACCAAATGTATTGACAACAATTCGAATTGGGATCGCGACGACATGATAACATCGTCTCATGTTTTAGCCTCCTTTCTACTAAATTAGCAATCTTTTAATTCAGGTATCCTTGGTCCACCATCACGTTCAATAAAAAACACTTCCACTGAATGGATATGAATATGCCACTCACGGTTTTCTAACACAGCCTGCGAGGTTGTTTCAACATCAATTATTGCATGGTCATCTACGACCTCTCTTATCACTCCAATGAACATGAACGGAAAATTTGGGATAAGAATAAAGGCTTTGCGTCCAACACCATCGATAAAGTGTTGAATAAGCGCTTCATCATGAATAGTATTAATAGAAACATCATTTCCACTTAATACACTTTCAGAACGATTCATATATATTGCCTCCTTTTATGTTATAGAAAATACAGTGTCACAATCAAATTCGGCAGTAAAAGCAGAAATTTTTTCAAAAGGAATACTTAATGGGGTCGGAAATTCAAAGAATGGAGCATTCACCATTTTAATAATCACAGGAAACAATGTTAAGTGTCCTGGTTCAACCTCACTTATCGTTCCACAAAATATAGGTCTAAACGTCTGACCTAGCAAATTTAACTGTGGTGCTTGAGAAACAATTAAGATTTCTTCTCCAATCATATTCGTTAGATCAATAAACAACCGATCTTCAAATCCAGGCTGTTGTTGATTACTCATGAGTCATCCTCCTTTATCAATTACGATACTAGTAAAATATTCATGGTTACCCTATTGTGACTATATAATTACCCTAATCTATTGATTAATTTAGCCCTTTTTAAACAGCTTGCTTAAAATCTGAAGAAAGCGTAAAGTCTCAATATAAGCTAATTGATTTAAGGAAATTTGTATTTTTTTATTAAGAGTAGCAATGATGACATGTTCTTTCGTCGTTTCAATAATTTTTCCGAAGCATTTTTGACTATCACCATATTTGACTTCAACCCATGTACCTTTCCAACGATTAAGATTTGTTCTTAATGATTCTTCATTAAATTGTTGAAGGAGAACCTCACGCTTTGATACTGTTGCTCCGAAGTCATATAATAGTTTTTCACGAAGGTTGTTATCATACAGAAAATGTTGATGTGTATTTGAATAGTTTGGAATTCCATATGGGATATTAGCCGAATGTACAGCATGATAGGGGATCCATACTCGATCCTTTAAATTTGTAAGCATGACGAAGTCACGTCCGACAGCATTAACCTTTCCTTCTGTATAAATATGTTTATCTCCATGGTTTGAATAAACCTCGACTTGTTGATTTCGTTTCATTTTTAAAAACTTTTTTAAGGTTAAAGTTTTCTTTCGTGTTGTGTCAGCTTCCGTAACTTTAAGTAAATTTTTTTGTTTCATATATTCCTTTAGTAATCTTGTTTCCTCTGTAGATAGATTACTAGCTGGAGAGGTGATACCTTCCCCTTTTTCAATACCCCTTGCATTTACTGGATCCATTTTAATGGTTTCCTTTTTTCGATCCTCAAGTAATTTTCTAACATATTCATCATGGCGAATTTCCTTTGTCATCTATACCCTCCTTTTGATTAGAGTATCATCATAGAATATGCAATAAACTAAAAATTGCTTAAACTCTTCGATAATTCTAGCTAGTCTTTCTGTCCTTATTTGTTAACTTAGGCATCTACCTAACACAATTGTTCTTGTCCTCCTATAAACTTTTATAGACATATTCATTAGAGTAAATAAAAAATAGGAGTGAAACTACATGGGTTATGACAAAGACATAAATTGTGTCAGCATGGCCGCCCAAGCTATTCTTGAATCACAACATGCTGCAATGAAAAGAAACCCTAATAGTAGCTATCAAGAATTATTAAATCCTGTCATGATTGCAGGTAGAGATACAATCCCGATTCTGTTATATACAAAAACGGGTACTTTATTTAGTGCTTTTGGAAATGTTGGTAATTTTGATGATATGGAATGTTTTCAGACGGTCTTTTTCCGAGTGGAGAGATTAAAGGATTGTAGTGCAACCCTTTCTCTTTTAATGCCAGATGACGAACAATTATGTGAGGATAATATTTGTGATCCTTTTATCGTAACAGAGCTTGAAAAAACAGACTCTACAATTGAAGTTGATCTGAGTAGTTTCTGTGCCATTCAATGTCTTTCTCCAGAGTTAGTCGTTCAAAGCTTCGATGATGAGGAAGATGATTCTTATGAAGACGACTCTTATTAAGGAGTGAGGCATTCAATGAGCGGAGAAAATGAATCAAGTATTATCACTATCATCCACGAATTGCAACATGCGATCCATGATGATTACTTACTTAGCTCTTTTCAAGATTTGTTATCACCTAAAAGGATGGTAAGTCATTCTATTCCTTTTGTTATTTTCACACCCTCAGGTAAGGTTTTTAAAGCATTCGGGAATATAGGTCAGAATGGAAAAGAAGAATGCTTTCACACACCGTTTTTTCGAGTAGAAAACATCATAGAAGGCTGCGCAACTTTATCGTTACTACAGCCTTTTAAAGGGAATAGACCTGTGGAGTTTGAGGAAATGACCGATATGCAAGAAGTTACGAGATTAGTAAAAACCAATTCATGTGTTGAAATTGACCTTTCATTTTTAAAAAATATTCATTGTGTAAATCCTCGTTTAGTTCAATATATCCACTAAAAAGAAACCGCCTGTTGTGAAATCTACAGGCGGTTTCTTTAAAATCCTAACACTTGAATTTCTTTTATTTTATCTACCTTTAACTTAAACTTCTCTAAATCTGTAAAAGCTCGACAATGAACGGTTTCCTTGTAATAGGACTCAATATACCCATAATAGATTTGATCCTTTGTATGAATTTCACAGATCACTTTTGGAATAGTAGATGGTAAATCGCATAAGAAATGAATTTTTTCTGAGATTTTCATTTCCTTAAGCTTTTTTCTCTTTTTTACAGATGGCTGTATTTCTTGCTCTATAAATTCAAAGTCACTTTCTTCAGCCTGGCTCTCATGACGAGTGACTTTCTTATTTTCAATTTCAGGTACTGGAGTTTGTCTTTCATCTTTTTTCTTAATATAACTCCATTGCATATGAGCAACGATTGGATTTGTTTTTGGGGGTGAAATGTATAAAAGAGGTTGATTTTTCTCTGCTTTTGTTCTCACTTTCAAGACAAGCCCCTCCCTTCTTCGTGGTTTTCAATCTGTTTAGTGGTATGACTAATCTCTAGCGAATGTGCCTATCTAATTGATAGAAGATCATGATTCCTTTAACAAAAGTTCGATATTCTTTAAGATTTCTTCTACGTTTACGTTTTTATCTCCAATGGCCATTTCATGAATGGAGCGGATCGTATTTTTCGTATCCACCAAATACATATTGGTTCCATGGGTCACAAAGCCATTTTCATCTTTTTTATAGACCATTTGAAATTGCCTTGCTACCGCCTCTATTTCTTTCTCTGAACCTCTTAAAATGTACCAGCCTGTTTGATCAACATTGAAATGGTCTGCATATTGTAGCAGATTTTCCTTCGAGTCATTTATTGGATCAAGGGTAATCGCCACAATTTCCACCTTTGAACCAAAGAGGCCCTGATCCTTTAGCTTATTCTGAAGAATCTTCAAATCACTCATCGTCATCGGACAAATATCTGGGCATTTCATATAAAAAAAAGCGACTAATTTTATTTTATCGTTATTTATCTGATACTCCTCCGTATAAATTGATTCCAATGTAAACTCTTTAACCTTTGTTATAGAGGGTAAGCCTTGATTTGTTGGCCATACTTTATAGATTAAATAGAAACCACTTAAGGTTGCCACCACAATGAAAGCAATCCCTATTTTTCTCAACATATTTCGCCCTCCTCCTATACTCTAAAGGAAAAATAAATAAACCACGAGGAAAAAACAACAACTAGCGTTCCAAAAACACCCATGATGAGTGCATTTTGGCTGATGGTTGATGCAATCTCTCCTGGAAGTCCACACAAACGAGGATCTAATACGACTGCACCAACCATTGTCCCCATCATTCCTCCAATGAGTCCAGAAAAATAACCAGCAAGGACCGATTGATACTTTCCCAAGGCTCCGAAAAGGACTCCTAGTAAACTACCAAAGATTGTTGTGATTGCAATCATAATTGTTAATCCAATCCAATCTAGAAGTAACAACGATAAAATCATACTTAAAACCATGGAAAAAATACCTGAAGAGCTCATCGCTGCAATCATGGCAAAGCGATCTTCATACAATCTTCGTGATCTTCTTAACGTTTTATATATTATGAAGAATAGAACAAAGTTAAATAAAAATAGGGTCACTAATAATCCATGCATGGATAGACACCTCAATTTATGAACGTTTAATGGATGACAATACTAATACAATGGAACTTAATAATAATAGTTCAATAAAGATAATAAAGAAGATATTGCTCTGTACAACCCCTCCGATCATCGGTGCCATGATTCCCATCATCAACCCGTTCACATATCCTGTCAAAAAGGTTTGATAATCAAATAAAGCTCCAACCACACCACCAATCACAATGCCGATCACGGCTGAAATAATCGTGACGATGGTATAGGAGAAGGGAAACTGTGTAATTAATAAAACACCCGAATTAACAGCCACCATTCCTCCGATGACCATCGAAATATTCATCCCAAGCTGAAATCCTATTAATTTTTTATTTTTCAGTAGATATAAATAAACCAAAGCAGTGATGACGAAATTCCCATAAAATAGTAAGCCGATATGCAAATTTTCCATTGTTATCACCCCAAGGTTAATCTATCGGATTCATTCTATTCACAAGTTCAATATAATCCCTCGTCTTCCCAATGTCATACCGATTCCCTTCAATGACTTTACCGAAGCAGGTTTCATTTACGATAAGCTCCATGATTGAATCCGTCAGTTGAACTTCTCCACCTACACTTGGTTTTTGTCTTTCTAAGTATGAAAAAATTGCAGGAGTAAAGACATATCGACCAATTACTGCATGATTTGATGGGGGGTCATTCTTTGGTTTTTCTACAATGTTTTCGAGTTCAAAAAACTTAGGTTCAACCTCCTTCCCTTTAATCACACCATAGTCTTTTAACTGGTCATCAGCGACTGTATTTAAGCCTATCACGCTCTTGCTTGTTCGCTCAAATTCTTGAATTAGTTGTTTTAAGCCAGGTTTTGATTCATGAATTATCAGATCATCTGGTAGAAGTATTGCAAATGGTTCATCACCGATAAAAACCTTTCCCATTCGAATTGCATCTCCAAGACCTTTTGCATATGGCTGACGTAAGTAATGAATTTGGACATTTGGAATCTTATGTTTTTCTAATAAATGACTTTTATTTTCTTTTTCTAGAAATGCTTCTAATTCTAACGAATGATCAAAATAATCAATAATCATATTCTTTTTTCTGGAAACAATCATTAAGATCTCCTCGATGCCTGATTCAATTGCCTCTTCAACGACATAATGTATCGCTGGCTTCACTCCTATCGGAAACATTTCTTTCGGTAATACTTTTGTAATCGGAAGACCTCTTGTTCCATATCCAGCTGCAGGTATTATCGCTTTTTTTATCACCGTGATCGCCCTTTCTTACCCATTTATTCTAATTTATTCAAAATTTACGATTTTGGAAGGCTTTTTACGAAAAAAAGTCAAATAACTACTCTATGACAAAAACCTATAAAATGGGCATATGGACGAGTTCCGATAACGAGCGTTGGATTAATAAGATATTAGAGTATTATTAGTCTGAGAGGAGCACAGGTATGAAGGTATGCGTCATTGGAGCAGGATATGTAGGGCTAACTTCATCTGCTGTCATTGCGGAATTAGGACATGAAGTTATCTGTGTAGATAAGGATGAAACGAAAATAAATCAACTTAATTCTGGTCTCATTCCTATTTATGAACCAGGTTTGTCTGAATTGCTGAATAAAAATGCTGAACGTCTCTCGTTTAGTATTGACATCGAAAAAGCAATCAAAGAATCATCAATTATTATGATTGCGGTAGGTACACCGTCCTTACCTGATGGGAGTACAAATTTAACGTATATTTACTCAGTCATCGAAGATCTCGCTTCTTCCATTGAATCGTATAAAACCATTATTACAAAAAGTACAGTTCCGCCTGGTACAAATGAAATGATTGATTCCATGTTAAGTACAAAAATAAAACCTTCCCTATTCAATGTTGTTTCAAATCCTGAGTTTTTAAGGGAAGGAACGGCAGTAAAGGATATGCTTTTTCCTGATAAAACATTAATTGGAATCAAACCGTCAGACAAAAAATCGATTGATATTATGAAAAAGCTCTATCAAGGGTTAGAGGCACCATTCATTATTACAACCTTAACTGGGGCCGAATTAACTAAGTATGCGTCTAATGCTTTTTTAGCAATGAAGATATCGTTTATTAATGAAATAGCACGACTATGTGAAGCATATGATGTTGATGTTATGGATGTAGCTAAAGGAATTGGCACTGATCCTAGAATTGGAAGTCAATTTCTACGTGCAGGTCTAGGATACGGTGGATCTTGTTTTCCTAAAGACGTTAGCTCCTTACACCATACGGCACAGAAAAAAAAGGTGCAAACACCGATTTTAGAAGCCATTCAAGATATAAATCGGACACAAGTGAAGGAATATATCTCAAAGCTAATTAAGTTGGTTCCAGAGCTTTCAGCCCAAAAAATCGCCGTACTTGGCATTTCATTTAAACCTGATACTGATGATATACGATATTCTAAAGCCATTGAAGTGATCGAAGAACTTGCAAAAATAGGGTGCGAGATACATGCGTATGATCCAATTGCTTTTCTTCCTAAAGGCAACCTTGGCCATGTTATTCAGGGAAAAGACCTTGATTCAGTCATAAAGGATGCACATTGTTTATTTATTGCGACAGAGTGGACAGAATTTTCCACCATAGATTGGCAAAAAGTCAAGGGACTCATGAGTGGAAATATCATCGTAGATGGTCGAAATTGCTTAAATAAAGAAAATTTAGAAAAGATGGGTTTTTACTATTTAGGAGTTGGTAGAGGATGAAAATCGTTGTGACAGGTGCAGCCGGCTTTATTGGTTCACACCTTTGTGAAAGACTACTAGAAGATACAGAAAATGAAGTAATCGGGATTGATGATTTTATCGGTCCAACACCTAGTTATTTAAAAAACAATAATATGAATCTACTCACCAAGAACAGAAGATTCACTCTCTTTAAACAAGACTTATCCGATACAAATCTAGAAAAGCTCTTGAAAGATGTTGACGTGATCTACCATCTAGCTGCCATTCCAGGTGTTCGTTCAAGCTGGGGTAAAGACTTTGAACCCTATGTTAAAAATAATATTTCAACCACACAAATGCTATTAGAAGCATGTAAAAATAAAAAACTAAAGAAATTTATTTACGCCTCCACCTCATCTGTTTATGGAGAGAAATCAGGACAGGTATCAGAAAATATGATACCTTCTCCACTCTCACCATATGGTGCTACAAAATTAACAGGTGAACATTTATGTCATATATATAAAGAAAGCTATGGAATCCCGATTACAATTTTAAGATATTTCACTGTCTACGGACCTAGGCAACGCCCCGATATGGCTTTTCATCGCTTTATTAAGCAAATCATGAAGGATGAGCCGATTACCATTTTTGGAGATGGTAAACAGACCCGTGACTTTACGTATATTAAAGATTGTGTTGAAGGAACTTATTCTGTTTTAAACACTAATGACGTTATTGGTGAAGTTATTAACATTGGTGGGAAAGAACGAGCATCAGTACTTGATATTATTTCATTACTTGAAGAAATCACAAATAAAAAAGTAAAAACACACTTTTTCCCTTCTCTTAAAGGTGAACCCAAGCATACTTGGGCAGATATTTCAAAAGCAAAAAAACTCTTAAACTATGAACCAACCACTACACTAAAACAAGGCTTGATGAATGAATATCAGTACTTTTCAAATATTTATAAAGGAGGGACATCATGAATTTAGCTTATATTTGTACAGAAAAACTCCCTTCCCCCGCCGTGAAAGGCGGGGCCATCCAAATGATGATCGATGGAGTTGCACCTTTTTTAAGTAAAAATCATCAATTAACGGTGTTCTCGATCCTCGATGGAGGATTACCTGATCGGGAAACAAGGGAGAATGTAGATTATATTCGCTTTCCACGGGAAACTTATCGTGAAAGTGTCCAAAAAGAATTGGAAAACCATCAGTTTGATGTGATCCATGTGTTTAATCGCCCAAAAAATGTTCCATTTTATAAACAAGCATCACCCCATAGTGAGATTGTCCTTAGTCTTCATAATGAAATGTTTTCAGATCATAAAATTTCAGAAGAAGATGGTAAAAAAGCTGTACAATCATCAACCAAAATAACAACGGTAAGTAACTATATAAAAGAAGGAATTGTAGCTAGGTTTCCTGAAGCAGAAGAAAAAATCCATGTTGTTTACTCTGGTGTAGATTTAAATAGCTATCCTCCGATTTGGTCCGAAGAAGGACAAAACATCCGCAAAAAATACAGAAGAAAATATAACATTACTAATAAAAAAGTCATCTTATTTGTTGGGAGATTAAGTAAAACAAAAGGACCTCACCTATTGATTAAAGCGATGGAGCATATTATTAAAGAACATAAAGATGCTGTCTTAGTCATCACGGGGGGGAAATGGTTTAGCGATAATCGACCAAATCGATATGTACGTTATTTATATGAGTTAGCAAAGCCCCTAAAAAACCATGTCATCTTTACAAAATTTATCCCCCCAGAAGAAATACCTAATATCTTCCTAATGGCTGATATTTTTGTTTGTAGTTCCCAATGGAATGAACCTTTAGCACGTGTTCATTATGAGGCAATGGCAGCAGGGGTTCCGCTAATCACAACAAATCGTGGTGGCAATAAAGAAATATTAATTGATGAAGACAACGGGATTTTAGTAGATAACTATGATCGACACATGTCTTTTGTTAAACGAATTCAATTTTTATTAGCACATCCAGAATATGCGAACTGGATGGCTCAAAATGCCCGTAGTTTTGTAGAACAAAATTTTGAATTTGAACATGTAGCCAAACGGCTTGAAGATGTCTATCTAGAGGCTTTTCATCAAAATAGCGTAAATGTAGTAGAATAAAGAAACTGAATGAATAGAAAGAGAATGATTCATGATGTTGAATCATTCTCTTTCTATTCTGTAAATATTGATTTAATGTTCTAATTTAGTCTTCTTCTTCTTCTTCTTCTTCTTCTTCTCCAACTTCAAAGTCCGCTTCCGTATTATCCATGTATTCAACCGCTAATTTTACAACAGCATCACCTTGACGAATGGACTTGATCACAGCCTTAATGGCCTCTTCTGCTGATAAATTTGGCGACAAAGAAAAACCATTTGTGTATTCACATTTTAGTTTTGCTTTTCTTACCTCTCCCATGTTAATTCACTCCTAAATCTATATTTTTATGAATCACTCTCCATAGAATATGCAGTCTACCTATAAATTGCGCTGATTTCTTTTATCATTACTCAAATCTATTTTTTCTTTTTTCTTTTCGTCTTGCTCTTCTTTTTAGCCTCTTTTCTTTTTTCTTCGCTTTTTTTTTTCTTTTTTTCTTTTTCTTTTTCCTTCTCATATTTTTTCTGACTCTTATCATTAAGCTTTGTAGACATCCACGGGGATTTTACCGAATTCTCTGATACGATAATTTTTACTTTGTTTCTCTTTTTCTCTTTTTCTCTTTCTTTTTCATCTTCAAGATGTTCGAATTCATCTATATCATCGTCTTTTTCATCATCGATATCATCGATATCATCGTCATCATCATCAATTGCTTTTTTGTTTTTATCTGTTTCATCCTTTTCTTCCCAAACATTCAATTCCTTTTGATTTTCTTCATCTTCTTCTATCTTCTTTTTGTAGTTACCAGTGTTTATTTGAATTGAACTCGGTACAAAATCTCCCTTCATGGATAATTCAATTATTTCCTTGCCCTCGAGTGAAGATAATTGATTTTTAACTGATGACTCGTCTAAGACAATTCCATCAAGGTCATCTAGAATTTTTTGATATTCAGCAAAACTCCATCCCATTGGTCCGGGAGGTGAAAAAGAAAAGCTTTCTAATTCGAGCTTAGGTATTTTCATTTTCTCACCTTTATTCTTATCACTCACTTCGTTCTCACCCCACTCTTGTTTTTAATTTCTTGATAAATTTCGGGGAAACGCTGTAAGAATTCGTCCTTTGAATCTTCTACTGCAATAATATTTTGTAACGCCCAAATATATTTTTCATCAGACCAAGAACGTTTTTGGCTTAAATAGTATTTATGAATAATTGAACAAAATACATGTGGAAAAGCCAAATCTGTCCATAAGACCTTATATTGATCTTTCGTTAATGGGTGTACAGAATCATACGCACTTAAATACTCCATTGCTAATTCATCATCCCATACAGAAAGTTTTTTCATGACTTTATTTAAAAGGATTCGCAGATCTCTAGATGGAAGGTCATTCGTAATCGAATGTAATTCCTTCATAAATGGTGCACCATCGATTTCCGTAAAACGGGCTAGTGTAAAATCTTGTTGACAAAAACTCTTTACATCAATGGTTTCTATAGACCATTGCTCATACTCTGGCTCATCTAAAGCTTTTAATGCATTTCTTCCGCGTTCTAGCATTTTATCCACATATTGCAAGAACAACGCTGAAAATGGATCATGTGGATACGATAATGCAATTTGCTTGTTCCCTTCCAGCTCTTGCAGCTTCCATCTATATAATTTATGCCATTTTCCAACCCTACCTCGTTTATGGCTGTTGTCAGCACGTTGATATCCTTCAGAAGCTGTATGAAACTTCCCAGCAAATTCAAAGGTTTTTGTCATTTGGTCTTTATTATAATAGGTCATCTCATTTCCTTCGATTTTATCGTAGACAACATAAGCAAGCTCTCCTACACCAATACAAACAGCACCATTTTTTGTTGCGTGAATTGGTGTGATTGGTATCCCCTTGTTTAACAGATGAGCATGTGCTCCTGCGATAAATAGCATTCTATGAGGCTTCATATCTGCTTGTTTTAATACCTTGATCCCTTGCTCCGTTTCAAATTCCCATGTCGTTCGCCCACTCCGACTAGAAACGAGCTTTACTTCTCCTAATTCAAATGGATAGAATTGCAAGATTTTTAACAAGTATTCTTGATCATATGTTCTGTTTTCATCCAATCCCTCTCACCCTTTCTTATCGTTGTTAAATTTCTTCATAGACTTGAAGTAAATTGGAAGCAACTCGGTCCCAACCAAACTCACTTTCTACTTTTCTTCTGCCGTATTTCCCCATTCTTTCAAGCTTACTTGAGTCACTAAGTAATGAATTAATCATCGCTGCATAAGCATCAGGATTTTCAAAATCCCGAATGACATGCCCATTTTTTCCTTCTTCAATTACTTCTGGATTTCCCCCACGGTTGCTCGTTATGATTGGTAATCCTGCAGCCATGGCCTCATAATGAACACGAGCAAGTGGTTCTTGCCACTGTGATGAGCATACAAATAAGTCTGACATTGCATAGAGGTTAGGAATATCAGCAGGTTTAACAAATTTGATAAATGTAACATTGTCCTGAAACATAGCCCCAAGCGTATATAAATGTTTAACATAATTGTTTAAATTATCATCACCAAACCACTTTGAACCAATAAAGACCATCATATAGTCTGGATGTTTTTCTATGATTTGAGGTAGTGCCTGTAGAAGGAGATGAGGACCTTTCACTTTGCTGAGTCTTCCAACAAATAAAGCTACTTTTTTATTTTGAATATTTAGCTCGTTTCGGACCCTTGTTCTTGCCTGTTTACCCGCTTGAGTCCAAGCCGGTTGATATTTCTCTAAATCTACTCCCGAATAAACTGTTTTTACTTTTGATTTGGCATCTCTAAATCGATCTGTAATGGTCCTTCCAATAAAATCACTAACTGTTACAATCTTTGAGACACTTGATATGCACTGATGTCCTTCTTCATCACTCATTTTGTCATAATCAAACATTTCATTATGAACACTTAAAACAAATTTCGTTTTTGTTATCTCTTCTTTAAGTGGATTAATCCACGCCGGACGGTTACATAAATGTACAACATCATAGTTTTCTTCTTTTAGATGTTGAATAATAGATGGAAGATATACATCCTCTTTAAAGCGGATATATCGTACTCCATTTCTCGTTTCACTATCCTGTAATTCTGGATCTGTAATCGAAATGACTGTAACATCATGCTTTTTAGCAATAATTGCAGCTACAGCATCTAAATAAATTTGGATTGCTCCTCCTCTTATTGCTGGGACAGGTAACTTTTCTGTTCCTATTAATGCAATCTTCATATTCGACCTCCATTCATAAACTACCTAGGAAATTATCCTTATCCTATGATACGACTGGTCTATCATCATTGTGCTTTAATTCTTAGGGTTAAAGAAAAAAGGGCAAATATCATAGTTTAATTGCCTATTTTACAATTACTAGACGATAGACTAGGGCATTTATAGATGATTATCCATACATTAAATTAGATGATTGTTGTTAAGGGAAGGTGATTAGATGCAAGAAAATCATACTGAGACACAAATAAATGAAGAAGGTGTATATGTATTATCACCTGAAGAGGAACGAAGATTAATTTCATTAGCAAGTACCATCATGCAAAACTGGGATATGACAGTAGATAATATTGAAATTATTCAAGGAGGACAAATGGCCCTTGTTTGGAAAATTCATACGCCAAACGGACCTATTTGTTTAAAACGGATTCACCGACCAGAAAAGAAAGCACTCTTTTCTATTAATGCACAGGATTATTTAGCAAAAAAAGGGACTAGAGTACCAGGAATCATTCCAAATAAAAATGGTTTCTTATATACGAAACATGGACCATTTATATTTGTTGTTTATGAGTGGCTTGAGGGTAGACCTTTTGAGCTCACCGTAACGGAGGATCTTGAATTTATTATGAAAGGGTTAGCGGAATTCCATTTAGCCTCTATTGGCTATCAGCCACCTCCTGGAGTCCCTGTTTTCACAAAGTTAGGACGATGGCCAAATCATTATATTAAGCGGTGTCAACAAATGGAGACATGGAAGAACATTGCCAAAACAATGCCTGATGATCCGTTTTCACAAATTTACCTACAAGAAATTGATCCATTTATTCAAGAAGGAAGGGATACTTTAAAACGATTACTCAATTCTGAATATATTCCATGGGTGAACTCGATTAAAGCTACTCCTAATCTTTGTCATCAAGATTATGGAACTGGAAATTCTTTATTAGGACCAGATAATCAAATCTGGGTCATCGATTTAGATACAGTTTCATTTGACCTCCCGATCCGTGATTTACGTAAAATGATTATCCCGCTTCTTGACACTACCGGAGTTTGGAATGATGAGCAATTTAATGTCATGTTGGGTGCCTATGAATCGATTTCACCGCTTACGAAAGAACAAAAGCAGGTTATGTTTATTGATATGCTATTTCCATATGAACTATATGATATTATTCGTGAGAAATATGTACGAAAAACAGATTTGTTAGTAACTGAACTTACAGATGGAATGGAATATGAGCGAATTAAATCAAAGGCTTTAAACACATTAATTGAACAGTTCACCTAAGCTAAAACTATTTAAATATTTCTTTCACTCTAGATTTCTGCCCATACTTCGATTCTACAATTGAATAACATATTATGATATGAAATTGGGAGGAGGGAAAAAATGGGTTCAAATAGAAACAATAAACCAAAGAAAGTTGAAGTTGACTTAAAAGACAAACACAAACATGAAAAGCTACTAATTGAAGTTGATGTTGAAGTTGATGTAAAAGATAAAGGTAAAGACGATTGTAAATGCAAAGATGATTGCTTATGTAAAGCTTTAGAAAAATTTGTAGGTGAAGAAGTATTAATTAAGACGAAGTCTGGAGACTTTATTGAGGGTAAATTAAAAGAGGTAAAAGATTGTTGTGTGAAGGTAATTGAACCTGAAATGTCGACTCCAATGATGCATGAGAGAATAACCTTTGTTCGCTGTAAAGATATTGAAAGTTTTTCTGTTGAACTGATAAAAGATAAATAATAAAATCAGGCTAACCCAAAATTTAAAGGTTAGCCTACTCTTTTGTATCTACAATTCTCTCAAAGTCTTCTATAATCGTAATAAGCTTGCTACGTCTTATGAGTTGAAAGTCCTTTACATCAGAGGAGTGGTGGTCATGATAAGGGTATCTAATATGAGTATAATGATTCCTCGAGGTTGTATACAATTTAATCTTCTTGTTAAAACAATCTTTTTGAAAAGTTGAATCTTCTCCAACATTAAGATGAGGAAAAATTACCTTATCAAACACTTCTTTTCTAATCACGAGGGAACCGCCACTTAAAAAATGTTTCGTTTTAAACTGCTCTTCAGTGTTATGATTGAAGATCCACTTATTTTCATTTTTGGGGTTATATAAATATAGTTTGTTCCAATTTTTAAAATAAACATAAAACGACGACTTTCCTACTACCCCAGCATTCGTATTCTTTAATACATCAGAAGCCTCCTTTAGGTAGGATGGTCCATAATAATCATCGTCATCAAACTTTGCAACCACTTCTCCGTTTGCTTTTTCAACACCAAAGTTCAAGCATTCACCTAGAGATTGGTCTTTATCTAATTGATATAATTGAAATGATATATTTTCTTTTATTAATTGATTACGAACCTTCAAGTAATCAAAGGAGGGATTTGTCAGAATCATAATCAGCTCACTAGAATGAAGGGATTGTCTTTTATAATTAAAAATAATATTTTCAATAAAATTAACTCTTTTCGTGCAGGATATAACGGAAATCAATCTATATCAATCCTCCTTATTGAAAACCGTTATTTTTAACATCTGAAAAAGATGATCTCTTATTTGTTTCATTGGATCTTCTGATCGAAACCGAGTATGAACTCGGACAAAATCTGGATGACGTTGTCTTAACCGTTTAAGATTTTTCAATTGATGATGTTTTTTTTGTTTTCCAAGGTAGGAGTTAAATGTTGTTCCACCATGATGAAATACATATAAATTAGGAATTAATACATTTTTGTATCCGGCCTTTCTAGCCCTCATGCACCAATCATTCTCTTCACCATACCCTAATCCAAATCCTTCATCAAACATTCCGATTTCCTCTATGACATGACGATTTAAAGCCATGCAAAAGCCCACACCTGTAGGAATCTCAATAAATTGACTTGTTCCATATTTCAAGAAAACTTCATCTACGATATCAACGTGGATGCTTTCCATGATTGAATTTTTTTGTTGTATTGACGGGAAGGAACATAGATCTGCATTGTTTGAAAATGGCGTAACAGAAGCAATTGTATTATTGGATAAAATCGGAAAAACTATACGACTTAACCATTTTTTTGGAACGACTGTATCACTATTAAGAAGGACAGCATGATTTTTAGAGCGTTTCAGTCCCCTATTCACACTCCGAACAAAGCCTTCCTGTTGCTTTTGATGAATAACCTCTAATAATTGTAAGTTATTTGGCTTTACTGCTGCTTGAAGGTCCTTTAGTAGCTCTAACACATTTGTATCTGTACTCCCATCATTTATTAAATACAAATGGTATGGTAAATCAGTATTTTTATAGACTGAATCAATACACTCCTTCGTGTATTCATATGAATTGTAAATGGGGATAATGATATCAACAGTACTCATTTAATATGATTCTCTTTCAATAAATTTGTTTTTCTTTACTTTCACTTTATGAACTTGAAGAACCCATTTACTTTGTTCCTCCGTTTTGTCAACAACCTTGAACCCTAAGTCCCCATACAAGTTCTCAACCATCTTATTTTTATTTGTTTTAATATAGTAACCATAGATTTTCTCAATCTTCTTTTTCTTACACTCTTCAATTAATGCATCCAGCATTGCCGTTTCCATCTCTCTTTTTAATACCCTACAACTCATTAGCCATACTTCGATATGAAGCTCATTTTCTCTGATATCACCAATTAAGACCGAAATTAACCCGTTATCTCCATATTTATCCTTAAGCCGACCATAAAGAGGGAGTTTGTTTTTTGACTGGCTCACTTCTTCGATCTCAGTAAAGGTATATCTTTTTGTTGTTAGATTAAATTGATTTGTTTTATTTGTTAATTGTGTGATTCTCTCAAGATAGATCGGATGAAAATAGTTAATATCAGCAATCATCTGAAGGGATTCCAAGTACTCTTCATAGCTAGTATATTTCCCTTTCGCTTCCTCTCTTTTTTGATTTGTTTCATAATATACTTTTCTTTTCATGTCTTCCTTTGAAATATTGAATGGCTCAAAATAACCATTCCGATCAATATAATCAAGATATTCCACAGCATTCTGCCCAATATTAGGAACAGCTATCTGTGGTAATTGAGATTTAACAAGATCACGTTCACCTGGGTTATCATCAATAAAGATTAAACTATCTAAACCTATGTTTAATTCTTCGGCAATTTTTTTTATATTCATATATTTCGGATCCCAGTTGGCTTTTATATTCGAAAAGTCTTCTTTTTTCAAAAGCATTTCAGGATGTTGTAATCCTTTAATCGCATTTCCAATGTCATTTTTAGAGGAAATGGCAAGTGTAACTCCTCGCTTACCTAACTCCTTAATATATTCCTGTAACCCTGTATACGTTTCTGCAACCGCGGTTTCCTTTCCGATTTGGATGTTATCAACACCGTCATCCCCAATGACTCCGCCCCATAAAGTATGGTCAAGATCAAGAACTAAACATTTCTTTGATTTCCCATAAATAGATTTAATCAGATTTGTTATATTTTTAGCCAAATGAGGAATGGCGTGAAAAGATAAGGAATATTTAAAATGATACCAGAAAGACAAATCATGCCAGTGTTCAAGACCTATCCAAGAGGACAAATAATGAATATCATTGATGATAAGTTGGGTATGTTCCTGAGCATATTCTGCAAACTTACAGTTTAGCTTATTTATAAAATGGGTCAATCCGCGATAATCAACCGCATCTAAATTCCCTAAGCTTCGATGACGAGGATACTCAAAGTTATTTTGAATCACGATACATTGATGATCGGAAATCGCTTTTTCCCATAATCCTTGATAGTAGTTAAACTCCTTCTCTAACTTAGCTTCAACCTGCTCTCTGTTATCTTCTATTTCAGGACGATGTAGGATATTACGATACGATGTATGAATGTAAATGATATCTGGTTTAAAGTGCTTTAGTTTTTCACTAAACATCATATCTTCATAATATTTATTGTAATCGGACTCATAAAATTCAGGCTTTATTCCTTCATTTAATAAAAATAGCTCTAACATGTCCTTTATTTCTGAAGTTGTGGACCCACCTAATATTGCTACTTTTTTCATGATGAAATCTTCTTTCTTTAATAATTCCTTCCGAATTGCCCGTTTTTTTCGTAGTAAATAGCCAGAATCCAATGGATATTCAAACCATTTGCTCACGTTTTATCTCCCGCCTCTCGTTTATCAAGTTTATATTTTAATAACGCTAAATCTTCAGGCTCATCAATATCCAAATCAAATTCGGGTTGCATAATATAAGCTAGTTTATTATCATTTAAACTAGCTTTTTTTGACAATCCCTTATTAATTCTATTAATATATATGGCCCCATTGACCTTATAATAATCAGGAAAGTCCTGTCTCCTTACGGTACTATTTACATCGAATAAATTCTTCACTTTCCCGTTAGGGTCTAGTGTCCTTATTAAAATAGGATGTTCCTTCACCTTTGAAATACTAACTAAACTGTCTTCTTTACGATGTACAATCAGTTCGATCGCTTCGTCAATATGCCAACCTTTTCTTAAGGGTTGGGTTGGTTGAAGTAAAACTAAATAATCATACCTTTCCCCACTCGCTTCCAACATTTCAAGAGCATGGATGATACTATCAATCGTTTTTGCCTCATCTGTCGCCAACTTTTTCGGTCTCATAAAAGGGACTTCTGCTCCACAACGTTTGGAAATAGCGGCGATTTCATCATCATCTGTTGTAACGATAATTTTATCAAGATAATGAGATGCTTTTGCTTCATCAATTGTATATTGAATAAGTGGTTTGTCATTGACCTCTGTTATATTTTTTCGTGGAATCCCTTTGCTTCCTCCTCTTGCTGGAATGAGCGCCAAAAAAGATTTGCCATTATACATGCTCTCCCTCCTAAAATTCAACATCAATAAATCGTTTTTGTATCTCGATGTTCCAAATCTCATCATCTTCAAGAATCTTAATAAACTTTTCATCACTTTTTCCATCACCAAAGCTTTGACTTACTACCTTTAAATCCTCAATCCTTTCAATAGCCTTCATTAAGTCGCAATTTCCATCTGTCTCATCCACATGAATAATATTCTTCACTTTCACAGGAGAATATCTACCCTTTTGCCGATTTCCTAGATCAATAGATGGAATCCCATAAATCCCCGTCTCTCTAACCCCTGCACTCGAGTTCCCTATAATGAAATCACTGTGTTTTAATAAGGTTAGAAAGGATTCAAATCTCATCGATGGATAGATTCTAAAGTTGTCATTTCCCTCTAATCTTTTATATTCATTTAAAATGGTATCGCTGCCTAGGTCGTTATTTGGATAAATCACGATGTAGTTTTTATTTGTCATCAATAAGGTATCAACTAAATGCTTCACATGATCCTTTAATTTATGAATTTCTGTAGTCACTGGATGATACATGAGGATGGCATAATTCTTAAATAGAATATGATACTGCTTTCTAACCTCATCTAGCGTTGGCAGGTTTTCAGATATCATAATATCAATATCTGGTGAACCGATGATAAAAATGGTTTCTTCTGGCTCACCTAGTTGGATGATTCGCTTTTTCGCTTCTTCATTACTCACTAAATGCAGATGTGAGAGTTTGGTAATTGAATGTCTAATCGATTCATCAATCGTCCCTGATACCTCTCCACCTTCAATATGAGCGACTCTAATATTGTTAAATGCGCCAACAATTGCACCAGCTAATGCTTCAAGTCGGTCACCATGAATGACGATCATATCTGGCTTTAATTCATCAACATAGTTACTTAATCCTAAGATGGTATTGCTTAAAGAAATATCCATATAAGAATTTTCTTTTTGATTGATGAAATGATACACATTTTTAAACCCGTCTTTTTTCAACTCTTTCCATGTTGAACCATATTTAGAAAGCATATGCATACCCGTCACAAAAATATGAAGCTCAAATTTCGGGCTATTTTCGACTTTCTTCATTAACGATTTTAACTTCCCATAGTCTGCTCTCGTCCCTGTTAAGAACAGTATTTTCTTCATGTGATACACTCCATGTCTTAATCCTCAAAATCTTCCCACCTTAAATGCTCATCACTAAATACATCTTTTTTTAGACGTTTTCCAAGGATTGAATGATAATATTCTGCTTTTATTTCACCAGTGCCAGGTCTCTTCACCCAAATATTTTCTGAAGATAAATGATCACCTTTTTTTAGGTCTCTTGTTGCAACCACAGTCGCAAAGGCAAAGTCAATGGTTACTTGTTCCTCTTTTGCTGCCTCTTTTTTCCCACCCCTCATCAGGGCAATTTGTGCAGATCCTGTAATGAGCTCATTCAATTCCTTAGGGTCCATAGAACATACAATATCTGGTCCCTTTCTACTCTTACAGTCAGTAAAATGTCGCTCTAATATCGAAGCTCCTAAAGCAGTAGCCGCAAGACAAGCATGATTATTGATGGTATGGTCAGATAATCCAATCACTGCATTCTTAAATGTTTGCTTCAGTTCTAGCATCCCCCCTAGCCTCACAAGATGTGGAGGAGTTGGATAGAGGTTCGTACAGTGTAACAATGCATATGGAACTTTGTATTTTTCTAAAATGTGTACGGTTTTTTTGATACTACCGATATCATTCATGCCTGTTGACACAATCATCGGTTTACCAAATGATGCAACCAGCTCAAGAAGAGGATAGTTGTTACATTCTCCAGAACCTATCTTATATGCAAGTACCCCCATCTTCTCTAGCCTAATTGCAGCTGCTCGTGAAAATGGGGTACTTAAGTAAATCATTCCTTTAGATTCAACGTATTCCTTTAAGGCAAATTCTTCTTCTTCATTTAATGCACATCTTTCCATCACATCATAAATGGAAACGTCTGTATTCCCAGGAATTAAATTTCTCGATTCTTTACTCATCTCATCTTCAACAACATGTGTTTGGTGTTTCACAATTTCTGCACCTGCATGACATGCTGCATCCACCATTTGTTTTGCCACTTCTAAACTACCTTCATGGTTTATACCAATTTCGGCTATTACCAATGGTTTGTAGTCTTCTCCTATTAAACGTTCTCCAATTTGGATAGATGGTTTAGCCATTAGATTTCCCCCATTATTTCTTGTTTTTAATGATGAAAAAATTTCGGTCTAATTGATCAATGATCATGTTAGATGGACATTTTTCAATTTCATCCAATTTAGAAAAAAATGCTTCTATTTTGTTTCGAGATATTAATGATGTGTCATTTTCAATTTCTACTTCATCTTCAATTAATGGATCTTCAATTGTTATGTTTAAATCCTCTGATGAAGAATCATCCTTAATTGTCAGCTGTGTTAATAAACGAAGAATATTTTCATAAGCGTAATTTTCATCTAATGCCGCATAATAGTTTGATAGAATGTTCTTTCGTTTGTTTTTATGGTTTTGCTCATTTAATCTAATATTTTCCCCTTTATTTAGGTATGAGTCCACGATCGTCATTAATTCTTGTAAGCTTGTTACTTGTAAGCTTACTTCATTTGCTAAATACTCATCTGTATGTTTTTCAGAGGTTACTGGCATATAAGAAAGGACTGGTCGATCAAGTAAAAATGCTTCAATTCCAGTGGTACAACCATTATGAATGACACAGGAAGCGGCTAGATTCCACTTCACGATACTTCCTTCATGGACAACAAATACATTTTTACAATGTTTAAATTCAGTGTGGTAGCTTTCAAATTTTTCGCGTGGATGTGGACGGATGATGATGTTGTAAGTAGGATATTTTTTGCTTAATTCTTTTACCATTGAGATAAAGTGGTCATAAAGGCTCTTAATAAATTCATGTCTTGGTCTGAATCCTTTTATATGGTTATAAACTCCAAATCTTGTATTTACTAATATAAAGTTACCGTACTGTTTTTTTATTGTTTCAACTTCATCACTGTAAATTGAACGATATTTTTCCTTAAGAAGATCAAAGCGAGGATGGCCTGTTAAAGATAATTTTTCTTTCTCTCCATAGGCTCTTAACAACGTGTTTTTTTGATCAATTCCCCAACAATAGACATGATCAAGTATCCTAAAATAGTCTTCTTGAACTCTATGACTTAAATAGACATTCTCATTAAAAATTAATCCTTCTTCATCTAATTCAACTACAGCGTGGCCGAATTCTTTCGCATCAAATAATGGTCCTTTTTTATTCTTTGGATATCCTTTAGATAAAAAAATTCCTTTTGGTAAAGATTCCATTTGTTCATATAATTTGTGCTGTTTTGCAAGAATGACATTAAATTGTTGTTTCACAGCATAATAGGTTAAAAGAAGCTTTGCATCAATTTCCCTTGTAATTACTTCAACCGGTAGATAAAGCCATTTTTCTGACATAAGTGGCTCCTTTCTAGTGCAAATAAGATATTAGTTATACCTAATACCTTATTATATTTGCATTATTCAAAAGTGAAACGGAGACAAAAGCGGAAGTTCCTAATCACCATCAAAAGGAGCCGATTGTGGTTTAATCAATACTAAATGTCTCTTTATTTGTTTAACCGTTCTATAGTTTTCCTCTCCTTCAAGATCATCTAACCGGGCAAAAAGGTCATTTACCTTATCCTTTGATATTTGCGAACGACCTTGTGCTACTTCTACACCATCCAAAGAATCTACATGAGTGTTGGAAGTGTCTATTTTATGACTAATCATATCTAGTAAATGAACTAAATTTTCATAAGCATAGTGATCGCCTAAAGCTGAATAAAAATTTGATAATATTTTAGTTCGAGCTTGTTTCTGTTCCTCATTTACTTTTGGGTTAACCAAGTAATGATTGATATAAGAAATTAGTTCTTCGATATTCTGTACCTGATCACTGACTGCATTAGCTAAATATTCATCGATATGCTCCTCTGACGTGACTGGCATATACGAGATTACTGGTTTATTCATTAAAAAAGCTTCAATTCCTGTTGTACAGCCATTGTGTATGATAAGTTTAGAGGCTAAGTTCCATTTCGCGATACTTCCTTCATGGATCGTAAACACATTGTTAAAATTTTCAAACTCTATCTGATAGCTATGAATATTTTCTCGAGGATGAGGACGAAGCACGAAGTTATAATCAGGGTATTGTTGACTTAGCTGTTTTGTCATATCAATAAAGTGCTCATATAGAGTTTTAATAAATGGTTCATTTAAATTAAAGCCTTTTTGGCCATTATATTTATCAAATCTAGTATTTATTAAGATAAACTCTCCAAACTGTTTTTGAATCTTTTCTACCTCTTCTTTATACAAACCATGAAATTTTTCCTTAACTAAATCAAAACGTGGATGGCCTGTTAGGTGAACTTTATTAGAATCACCATAAATATTAAATATATAATCCCTTTGGCGATTTCCCCAGCAATAGATCTCATCTAGCAAGGCAAAGTGAGTCTTATTAATTCTACGTTGATACATATTTTGGTTAAAAATCAAACCTTCTTCATCCAATTCAACCACCTTATGTCCAATCTCTTTAGCAAGGCGTAATGGCCCTTTTTTAATCCTGCTGCTTTTTGGATATCCCTTAGACAACCAGATTCCTTTTGGTAAAACTTGAACATAATTATATAAAGAACGCTGCATTCCAATGATCACATTAAAGTTATTTTTTACTGCATAATAGGCTAAAAGTAATTTTCCGTCTAACTCGCGTGTTATTCCCTCAATTGGCAAATAGAGCCATTTTCCTGACATACGTCACACCCTTTCAATATCTCGATCAATCTCATTTTGATTCCTTGGATTGAATTAACTCAACGATAGATTTTACATCAGTAAACATGCCGAACTCACTAAGACTTATGCTTATGTCAAATTCATCACAAACTGCCGAGATCATACTAACCGTAGCTAAAGAATCCCAACGATCAATCTCAGAACTTTTTGTTTCATACGTGAGTACTAATTCTTCATCATCAAAAATATCTCTAAATATTTCCTGCAACTTCTCTAATATCACTTTGATCCCCCATTCGTTGATATATTATCTAACCTTACATTTCTAATAGGTGGAAGATTTACACAATCAAATCTCTTCAACCAGAAATTATCTAATCCATGATTGTGTCCTGCTATCGTTAAAAACCCACCTTTATATCCCTTTTCTTTTAAGATTGGCTCTAAGTGCTTAATCATATGCTGCTGCTGTTCCCCACCACCAAATGCAGGTGTATACCACCTTGGTTCTATACCAATTTCGTCTCTAATAAACTTTTCACAAGGCTCAATTTCTGATTGATAAAATTCTAAAGCTTTCCCCATATACGGTCTGTGGTCTACACAATGAACACCTATTGTCATTCCGGCTTTACTCATATTTTTAAATTCTTCTTTCGATATATAAAATTGCTCAATAAAAGTTTGTTTATCACCAAACTTTGATATTACTCTGTTTTCTAAGAATTCTAAACTTTGATTTTCAGTTAAGAAAAAGTTCAAGGTATATTTAATATATCTTCGTAATAAATCTTTTTCATAATGGTAATAATCGGAGCTTAATTGGTGGATATCATGTAGTGTGAACTTTTTATTGAGATCATCCCAAATTTCTTCATCTGAATAAATGGATAAAACGGTGTGAACTAAGTGGAATACGGGGATTTTCTGCTGTACAAGTGGTCCTGACATAACCGTAAAATAAGCTGGTAGACCTTTTCTTTTTATCATATCAAAGGCCACTGTATATTGATCTTTTGTTGCGTCGTCAAAGGTTAATACACATTTAGGTTTTGAACTTTTTTTAACTAAATCACAAGGTTCAACAATCTCATATTTAGTTGTCAGGATTTCGATTTGTTTCTCAAAGTTCTTTGGTTCTAAAGGAAAGATGCCCTTCCAACCACTACGGTTTCTTACATAATGGTACATCACTGCAATATCGTTCATAATCTCCCTACTTATCTAGTAAAATTAATTGGGGCGATCCTGGTCTGCATCACCTTTCGTGATATACCATAGATCATTTTTTACTAGATTATATTCTTTAGCAAACTTCGGTGTGACAAACATAGACGCCCTTAAATCAGTCACGGCCAAATCGAGTGGCTGAAATCGTAAAGGAAGAACAATCTGATCGGTTTCACTTTTTAACACTTGTTTAAAGCCTACTGCTTCTAACCCCCATGATGAGATACTTGAGAAGCAAAAGAAATCAAAGAAAAGAATGTCTCTATCCATTTCAATCATGGCATTAGCTAGAGAAATGGCACTATCTTGATCTGAAGAAATGAACTCTACAATTCTTCCAATCTTTTCTCCATTTAGGATGTTTTCAACTCGGACAATTGCAAGGCCTTTATATTTCCCAGTGCCATCTTTGCACGTAAAAACATGATAATGGAAAAAAGGATGTTCAAAATATCTCCATTGTAAAAAAGAGAAATCTCTTGCAAACCCTATAGAATCTTTCGCAAAGCCATCCCAGTAAAAGGTATTCCACATTTCCTCATCTAAAGAATCAACTTTTTCAACAGTATAATTCGAATTAGTCTTTATTTGTTTTATTTCATTCCAGTATCTTAAGGGATAGGGATTTCCATTTAACATTAAATCGATGGTTTTTTCTTTTTGAACTAGACCAATCCAACGTGGAGTTTGTTCATCTACTTTCCATTTCATTAACTTATATAGCTTTGCTACAGTTTCATTTATTCCCAGCGCAAGAATGATACTTGGATTTAGCTTTTGAACATGCTGCATTAGGGCTAATCCTGCGCCAGAATTTCTTTGTTCCGGTAATACACCCCAATTTGCTAAGGTGCAGCCAACTTCTTTTTTTCCACATACATTTAATGTAAAGGGCATCACTCCTAAAAGACCTATTAGAGAATGATCCTTCCACGCACCAAGGAAACTGTAATGTTGGTCATTAACCAATAAGTCTTTAGCTGGATTTTCTAAGAACATATAGTTTAATAATTTTTCTTCTCTCACAAAAATATGATTTTTTGCCCATACTTCATGAATCCCTTGCTTTAGTTGGTTTGTCTCACTTACATTAAAAAAGCGAACTTCCATTTTTTCACCCACAAGTTTTTATAGATTCTAGGATTGATTCTCTTTATTACACTGTGCGATGGATTGATAATCATCTGTTTCACACACAATTGAACATTTGCTTATAAGCCAATTATTATCTCCTGAAGTGTGTTGATGTTGTGGTGATGCCGTTCTTAACACCACAAAGTTACATTTGTCTGTTGAATACAATTTATATCCTTTTTGTCTACAAAATTTTAAAAATACATCATCTTCATGTTGATTTTTACTTGGAAATTTAATTTCTTCCCAAATTTCTCTCTTAAAAAGCAATGTAGCACCTTTTAACCCTCTTTTAACAAATCTATTTTCACGTCCTGGTCTATAAATGGCTAATGTTCTCCATTCTTCAAAATACATGTAGACAGATCTTTTTCCCACAATGTCGGCTCCTTTGTCATTCAAGGCCGTAATGGACTCTGTAAGATAGTTAGGAGCATAGTAGTCGTCATCATCAAATTTTGCAATATATGCATTTTTAGATTTTTCGATCCCGTAATTTAAGCACTCTCCTAACGTAGTTTCTTCTGGTAATTGATACACAGATACACATAGATGTTGTTTTGCTCTCTCGATCCAATTATTAATATCCATATCATTACGGTTTAAAACGATGATTAGTTCTTTATCCTTCCATACTTGCCTTTCATAGTTTTGAAAAACATTCTCCATAAAATTTTGCCGTTTTGTACAACATATAATAGAAATCATTCAAATCCTCCTTTCACTTTAATTTCCACTTTTATAAACCAATCGTAATTTTATTGTATGATTTCTTTAATCATGTCAATTAGTTCCTTTGCCCGTATTTCTGAGGTGTGTCGTTCATGTACTAACTTAAATCCGTTTGCTGTAATTCTTTCACGTTCTTCATCATTTTGAAGATAATAAGAAGCCTTATTAATAAAGTTCTTATTATTTATCTCAACGAAATTTTCTCCTGGCCTAAATCCTAAATCAAAAAGTTCTTTTGACGATGGGGCTAGTAGTAAAGTATGACAAGCTGGAACCTCAAAAAACTTTAGAATAGGATACTGATAGATTGAGTCACATGTAAAGAATACCTTTGCACGATTAATTTCTTTCGCATAATTTTCCTTTACAAACTGATTTTCTGTGTTTTCTATATTCCTATACCCAGGGTGACGATGATATAAAAAGTCAGGGTTCTTTTTTAACTTCTTAATTATTTTATGCCTTAATGGATAGACGTTTTTATCCTTTGCACCCATTAATAGCATATTAAGATCCTTTTGCATCAGATAATTTTTAAAGATTTTTGTATTCACATGATGAGGTAGCCACCTTACTTTATCTATAAAATCAGGATACATTTTATAAAAAGTATCTCTGTAGCAAGTAAAAATATGCTGTACCTTATCCTCTATGATTCCTTGAGAAAAGTTAATAAGGTTATGAAGATCCTCTACATATACTCCAAAAGGAATTTTTAATGTACTCAAACCTGAAATCGGTGGTGAGTATTGTTCTGCTGAACGATAGAGGTAAATTAAGATAAAGTCTGGGGTAAATCTTATTTCCTTTAATATCTCATGTATATTTCCAGGTTCATTCCATACAATTAAATCCGTGTTTAGAGCTAACTCCTCCGCAAGGTAATGTGGTTCTGAATGAACAAATTTACTATAATCCTTCATTATTACTAACAACTTCAACTTATTGATGTCAAAACACCTCTTTTCTTTTAATCTTCTATTAATAGATATATCGATAATCGAAAACATTCCTCGCTTTAATTGCGTTTTCGTTTTGTTTGAATTCATCCCATGCTGTTAAGATAACGACATGATTTACTTTAGATAGGAGAGATTGTACGTTAGAGGAATATTCAATTGGGAGACCATAGGCCTCACTAAACTCTTTTGTGGCTAAAGGATCATAAGCGATAATATTTTTGTATCCCTTTTCTAGTAAGCCATCAATAATTGGTTTTGCGGGGGTATCTCTTATATCGTTAGAATTTGGTTTAAATGCTAAACCAAGAATTCCTATTGCCTCGTCTTTTTTTACCTTTTCAACAATGTCACGAACAACATATTTTTTTATTGTTTCATTTACTTTCAATGTGCTGATTAATAAATCAGGAGAGTAATCATGCTTTACTGACTGACTTATAAGGGCCAATGTATCTTTTGGAAGGCAATATCCCCCAAATCCACAGCCAGGATAAACATATGACGTCATTTTAGCGGGAGTTCCGAACCATCTTTTATCAAGATGTAGTACCTGAAAGGCCTCTTTTATATCGATATCCCCTATTGATTTAGCAATCAATGATTGCTCATTAGCAAAACTGATAAGCGTTGCTAACAATGTGTTTGATAAATACTTAATAAACTCAGCTGTATTCAAACTAACACGATAAATCGGAGCATCAAATGATTCATATAGTTTTTCCACTATCTCCCCACTTTTTTCATCTCCTTGACCAATGACAATTCGATCAGGATTTGTAAAATCATCCCAGGCATATCCTTCTCGTAAAAATTCCGGATTATTAGTCAAGCCTATATCTTTGCCTATTGTAAATCCCTGTTTTTCAATAAATGGTTTTATATATATACTTGATGTTGATGGAGGGATTGTAGACTTCATAACTAAAACTTTATAGTGAGGTTTATTTACAAATGTTGTCACACTAGTTATTGCATCAAAAATATAGCCCAAATTTGCACTACCATCAGAGTTACTAGGCGTACCAACACAAAAAAAGATTACTTCACTCTTGTTTACTGCTTCTTTTAAATTATCTACGATTATAAATTTGTTGTTTAAATGCTCAATTAACTTCTCATCAAGGTGTGGTTCGTAAAATGGAATCGTTCCTTTTTTTAACTGCTCCGTCTTTTTAAGGTCAATATCATATCCATACACGTTAAATCCTTTTTCACTAAACCCTAAAGCTGTTGTTAATCCTACAAAACCAAGACCAATCACAGTAATCATTGAATTTCTCCCTCTTCTCTAATAAATGTTAGAAAGCGGTGAACACCTTCATTTACAGAAATAGAAGGATTAAACTTTAATAGCATCCTAGCCTTAGTTATATCTGGGCATCTTCTTAATGGATTGTCTGTTAAATAGCTTTTTTCCTCAGAGTTTTTAAATTCAATTGATTGATTATAATTAAAAATCTTCGAACCAATTTGTTTATAGATTTCTGCTAGCTTTTTTATTGAAATTTCTGGTTTATCCATACCGATATTAAAATAGTCGAATTGTTCATAAAGCATTGCCTTAATATATCCTGTGATTGCATCTGCGACATAACAAAAAGTTCGAGTAGGAGTTCCGTCTGAGTACATAATTAATTTCTCATTATTAACAATTGCTTTCGCAAAATCGGCCGGTACCCGTTTATCATTTAATCTCATGCCAGGTCCATAATTATTAAATGGTCTTACGATTGAAATAGGCATGTGATAATTTTCTGCATATAAATAACAAAGCGTCTCACCAAATCTTTTTGCCTCATCATAGCATGCTCGAGGTCCTATCATCGCAACATTTCCTCTGTATTCCTCTGGAGTTGGAATATAGTTTGGAAGTGGATCACCGTAAACCTCACTGCTTGAGAAAAATAAAAATCCTTTAATATCTTTATTCTTATAAAAATCAAGTAAAGCTCTTAGCCCTATTACATTCGCATCAACTGTTTCTAAAGGATATTTTCTGTAATAAGTTGGAGAGGCAATGGAAGCCATATGGATGATAAAATCGACATCCTTTATTTTTTCAGTATCAAAGGTTGAGAATTGAGTAATATCAAAAGTAAACAGCTCAACCTTATTGTTCAACTGATCTAGTTCTACAATCCATTGAGGTCTGCCAAGCTTAAAATTATCCATCCCTATAATCTTTTTTATAGACAGTTGATCAGCATATTCAGATAAAAATGACATAAAATAATAGCCCAAAAAGCCTGCACAACCTGTAATTAGTATCGACGCACCCTTAAATTTTTCCTTTTCATCTTTGGTGAGATTATTGAATATATACCGAAGATCAGAATGAAAAATTGTATCATTATTATTATTCTCCATTTATATATCACCTTTATTTTAATCTCGTTTTAGAGATTGATTGTTTAATATTTTCCTTTCATCGGCTACCATTAATTCAATTCCTCTTTCAAGGTTAATTTTACTTCTCCATCCTATTTTTTGGAGTTCTTCTATATTTGCTTTTGACTCCATCAGTTCATTTTCACGATAAGGTATCGCTCCAAATTTCAATACAGTCTTTGACTGTGATTTACGATGAATCATTTCTACAAAATCACGGATTTTTTTGGGTTCCCCTGTACCTAATTGATATTCCTTAAACCAAGCTTTCTGTTCACTTTTTTGCTTTATTATTAAAGAATAAGCCGCTACCACATCATCAATATGAATAAAATCTCGCATTTGGTTACCAGGAGTCAGAGTTAGTTCAGGGATATTGTTTAAACAACTATTCAAAATAAAGGTTGTAAACTTATCCTTGCTGTCAAACGATCCATAAATATGTTCTAATTTAACATTAATAAAATGAATTTTTTCTTTTAAGCTAAATTCTCTTCCCCATTCAAGAAATTGCTTTTTCGTTAAGGCATATCCCGCTAGATGCTTATATCCCCCATTCATCTTGTTGATAAATGAATCTGTGTTGATAAACATTTTCGTCTCGTAGGAACTAGCTGTTTCTAGTAATTTCAATGGAAATAAAACATTTGCATCTAATAATTCTGAAGCTGCCTCTTCGTTTCGGTCATATCTTGTCGCTGTGTGTATAACGACATCAATTGGTCTACATTCTATAAAAGGCTGTTTAATAGAACACTTATCGATATTGTAGGAAGTCACTTTCGGAAGAGTATCTGCTATTCTCCATATATTTGAATAGCTTCTTTTTAGAATAATGACTTCATGGCCTTCTTTTACAAGTTCCTTTGTTAAATGACTTCCCAGGAAGCCTGTTGAACCAGTAATTAATATTTTCATATTTTCCTCCAGCTTTTAGCTTTCTTCATATCCCCTTAATTAATTTTTATCTATCATTTTCCAGGGCGCCTTTCCAGAGGCCCATATTTCTTCTAAATATCTTTTATCACGCAAAGTATCCATTGGATGCCAAAAACCTGTATGTTTATAGGCCATTAATTGACCATCCATTGCAAGATTCTCTAATGGTTCTTTTTCAAATACGGTTAGATCACCATTCCTTATATAATTAAATACCTCTGGTTGTAAAACAAAAAAGCCCGCGTTTATCCAGCCACCTTCTCCTTGAATTTTCTCCTGAAATTGTTCTACCTTTTGTTCAGGGGACAAAGATAACACACCAAATCTTCCTTTTGGCTGTGTGGCTGTTACTGTAGCAAACTTTCCATGTGTGCAATGATATTCAACCAAATCCTTAATATTCACATCTCCAATTCCATCGCCATAAGTTAACATAAAAGGCTCATCTCCAACATATTTTTGTATTCTTTTGATGCGCCCCCCGGTCAGGGTATTTAAACCAGTTTCAACTAATGTCACTTTCCAAGGCTCTGTAGCCTGCTGATGGACGATGCATTTATTTCCAGCCTGAAAATCAAATGTTACA
The DNA here is from genome assembly GCA_041640535.1 of Bacillaceae bacterium. GTDB lineage: Bacteria > Bacillota > Bacilli > Bacillales > Bacillaceae_L > Litchfieldia. Next base: position 51,495 of record JBEQAC010000001.1, on the reverse strand, counting down.
TCGGAGTTATATAGAAAGTAATTTGCGAAATATTCTTTGATAATATGACTTTTATATCCTAGACAAATAATAAACTCGTTATAACCGTAGCTTGAGAACAGCTTCATAATATGCAGCAAAATGGGCTTATCGCCAATTTCGATCATTGGTTTTGGTCTTAAATGTGTTTCTTCACTTATCCTCGTACCAAATCCACCCGCCAAGATGATAACCTTCATACGATCCTCCCTTTAATCCCTTAAAATGGTATAGTCCTTAAATAGTTTATTCATTCATTCAAAGAGTGATTGGACAAAAGTAATAGGTAGTTGTTTTAAAGGGGGAAAATTTCTAATAAGTGGGTAGTGAAATATTGTTTGCTATATAAACCATATATTTATTTATATAATCATTGTCTACAGAGAAAATCCCGTCAAAGGATTCTAGAAAAATGACAAGATCTAAAGGTGAAATGTTTTCAGTGATTATTTTTATATTAGATAAGGAACTAGACGGTAAATCTGGAGAAATCTTTGAAAGTGGATTAAAGCCTTTGTAGTAAATAGGCGGAACCCATAAATGTATTTCCTCGGCTTCTTGTAAATGTTGAATTGAGTTTAATAACGTTTCTTGCCATTTTGAGAAAGAATTGGACCAATCTGCCACTAATAAGAATTTCCGGTTTATCTTATCTGTTTTTAGAGGTTGTGATTCTACTCGATTAAATTCTTCTAGTTTTGTAGGACAATAGTGTTTTTCCTTTTCAAAGTCCATATTTTCTAAAACTCCCTGTAATTGATTCTTTCTTTTTATCCCCCACTTCTTTCTAAATTTCCTTTTATTTACCCGATATGACTCCTTCATCACTGGTGATTGCTGTTTATAAGTAACAGTCGAAATATGATGAACGAATGATTTGCCAACTACAACAATCTTATAACCTGCTATGATTGTTCGTACGCACCAGTCATCATCATCAAATTGTCCTAGTCCAAACCAAATATCATTCCCACCAATTTTTTCAATTACCTCTCTTTTAAAAACCATACATGCCCCAATCACTCTATGAGTAAAGATTATCTTATTTTCATGCTGTTTCATAAACATTTCGGCGAATATTTCAAGTTCCTCAGTTGAATAAAAAGTTTTTTTGACATTTTGTAGACCAGAACTGCGAGATAGATAAGGTGCAACCAATCCAATTTTTTCATCGCTTTCTAATACCTCTACTAAACCTTTAAACCAGTTCTTTGGAAAAACCATATCGTTATTTAATATCGTAATAATGTCTCCTTGACATTTTGAGAGGCCAGCATTAATTCCTGGTGTGTACCCCATATTTGGTTCTAATCTTATATTCTCAATTTTCAATAGTTTATTTCCGAATTCTTGTTTCAATTGATTAATCCCTGTTGGTGTTTCATCTATAGAACCATTATCAACAATAATAATCTCTATGCCATTTTCCTGAAAAGGATGGAGAGATCTGACTAAAGAAGTTATTGCTTCTTTCGTCATACTCCAATTGTTATAACAAAGCATGACAAAGCTATATTTAACCATTAAAAATCACCTCAACATTGGTTAGTTTTTAAATTTAACACGTAGCATTTCATCATAGATCTCCTTGAGCAATACATCGGTGTGATGTTGTTTCAGTACATGAGCGATAAATTTCTGTCTCTTTTTGAGATATGCTTCATAATTAAATACTGATTTATATCGATCGATGACACCTATAAGTTCTAATGTAAAAAATGTCCTTAAGCATTTTGGACATGTTCCACAGTTAAAATCAGACATAGTACAAACATTAAGATATTTATATGAAGGTTCAAACTCTGCTACTAACCTTGTTTTATCCACTCTTGTAAGGGTAGAACAAGCTGAAAACAATTCGATACTTTCGGTCGATAACATATTCAAACTAAAAATGTCATAGGAATCCGAGTACTGCTTTGATAATTCGAAATTCTTTATAGGTATACTAGATGAATAGTAATACACTTTAAATAACCTTTGAAGAGCCAAAACGGCGGATATACTCCTGAGAGTATGAGTTGATTGAAAATCCATCCTTAAAATTTCACTTAAATTACTGTTTACAGTGATAAATTCAATTCCAAGCTCCTCTGCACAAGATTTTACTAGTTTCGCTCGTTTCTTAAAAAGTTTAAAAGCTTTTTTTCCACCGTTGCAACCATTTGAGCCAACATTTAAAAAAGTAAAATGAGTAATTTTATAATGATCAGGCACGTTTAAATGGTCGCAAATCGTGCTAAAAGAATCAATCCCACAAGATAATCCAGTCCCTACCGCTCCTACATTTGATAGTGACTTTGCATCCAACAGCTTACACATAACTTTAATATGTTTATATCCATTGATGTCAGCAATAATCGGAACTAAGTACTTATTAAGAGTATAATAAAGCCTTTCTGACATTCTGGATAAAACCTGTATATCATGTCCATTTTTTAACGCATATAATAAAAGTCCGACAATAAAAGCATCTGCTCTATCATCTGTTAAAAATTCTCCATATTCCTTACTTACCTCATACCAAAGTAGATCTTTATTTCCATCCACATCAAAAACTGTCTGTAATCTTACTCTTGATTTGGTTTGTTCAATTGTAGGGCTATATATAGTTAATATGACCTCTCACCTCTTTCTTTGGTAGAAAAGAATTTAAATATATAAAGAATGATGAAATGGAGATAGTAATCTACTTTCATAAATTTTTGTTGCTTTGTTTATTTTTTTACTAATGTGATTTCTTTTTGATGTTACATGTTTTTCTAACATCATAATTTGACTTTCTATATTATCCGAGTCAGTCGATATGACGAGATTATCCAGCTCCATTGATTTAGCAAAATCAAATACTTTATACCTGTATCCTAAAGCAATAAAAGGGACATTAGCCATTGCTGAAATCACATTTGCATGTAATTTGAAATTAATTGTAAATATAAAATTTTTCATTAGGCTAAACAATTCTTGTTGATTATAAAGCGTAGTTGATAGAATAACATTTTCTTTATCTGCTACTCTTTCATAAAGACGCGTACTTGCATCATGGTCTTCTGGCCATACTGTATAAATATAAATTTTATATCCCTTATTTATTAAATTCTTTAATGCGAGTGCTAAACATTCTTCTACCAATTCTTCATCCTGTCCATAAATATTGTTGTAAGATGTTCCCCAGTTAACTCCAATTATTTTCAACTCATTATTCCATTGTGATATATTTACTGGTGGTACTAAGTTACAGGGTTTTATTAGGAACCCTGGATCTCCACTTATCTGGATTTTGTTCATATTCATTCCCATTTGCTTTAATGCTTGATAGGTTAATGGGCCCCTCACACCAACATACAAAGCTTGTTCTATTATTTTTGCTAACTTTTGTTCATCTTGTGTTGCTAATGGACTAATGAATCCATCATTATTTTTCAAATTTAAAAACTCCATACTATTTTTATCTATACTATCAAGGCCGGTGCCCCATATTACTATTTTCTTGTTTTTTTTCACAGCATTGTACAATACTTCAATTTGTGGGGTATACCCAAGTAAAGATCCCCCTCCAGAAACGATAACGTCAAAATCTTTGATCTTATTTTTAGTAAGAGATGTCTCTATCTGATACTCATTTTTACTAAATATTTTCGAACAATTTTCTTGAAAAAGATCAAACATTAGTTCATCACCCAAATTGTTATAACCAAGCCAACCTAGATATAGTATCTTTTTCAATAAAAAATCACCCTTCCCAATAATACACACGTTAAATTATTTATTCATATTTTCGATTTCGAGCCCGCTGTGACAGAAGATATTGTCTGAGTTCATTTTTTTCCTTTGAGCCTAATCCTTCGATTCTCTTTTCTAATAATTCTTTTGCATACCTATATAACTCCATATCGAATTGATTATTTTCTTCAATAATTTCTTTAACATGTTTAGGGAATTCATCAATTTGTGGGCGTTTTTTCGTCACATTTTTCTTTCTATACGAAATATCTTTCCAGCCTAATTCTTTCCCTATTAAAAATAAAGACTCATCAAACATTTCCGTGATTCCTATAATGGAGAACTTTTCTAGATTCTCTTTGGCTAGAAATAAATTATTTTCCTGTCCACCAGAAATAAAAAAAGTCTGTCGGTTCGACGTGCGGTCTTTAAATTCTTCTGTACAAATAAATTCTTCAAAACTCATATCCTTTACTTTTTCATAGGCGAAATTATTTGGTTTACGCAGGACATAAAAATATTCCGATATCACATGTTCAATTGGGTCCCTAAGCATTGTGTAATACACGTAAGGTTTGTTTGACAAATATTGATGTATACCATAATGAAAATGCCCATGAAAACATTTTATTTTTTCTAGATCTTTTTCACACATCGTTTGAAGTCTTGACGTGACCTCCTCATTATTTCCAAAACAGATTTCGTTTTCATCATACTGTTTTCTTAAAATGCTTCTTACTGTAGAGCCAGCTGTTTTTGGGATATGCACAAAAATAGGAATTTTCTTTTCGTTCATCTGGTCTCCTCCTATTCTAAAATATTTTGATAAAGATTTAGTGTTTTGCGAGCCGTCTTTTCCCAAGAATATTTTTCTGCATGCTCTACCCCTTTCTTAGCCATCTTATGACAAAGGAGTGGTTCGTTTAACATTTGTGTAATTTTTTCAGCTATATCGTTTGGATTTCTAGGATCAAAGTAAATAGCAGCATCTCCCAGAACTTCTGTCATAGTCTCCATATTCGAGCTAATAACTGGAACTCCAAATGCCATTGCTTCTAGTGGCGGAAGACCAAAACCTTCATATAAGGAAGGGAAAATAAAGACCTCACTTCCACAATATAATGATTGTAAAAGTTCTTCAGGAACATAACCTAGTGGTTTAACAAATTCCTCTAGATTGTATTCACTTATTATAGCTTCGTACTTTTCAGCACCATTTCCAGTTATCACTAGCTTATACTCTTGTTTTATTTGATCAGGTAATATACTACAAGCTTGTAAAAGTGTTTTAATGTTCTTATACTCCTGATTCCTTCCAATTGTCAGTAAATAAGGATGCTCAAGGCCATAATGATTCTTCATTTTTTGCCTAGCTTCATCTTTTGGAAGTTTTTTCACACTATTGTCAATCCCCTGATAGATGGTAGTAATCTTTTTCTTATTGATTCCAGACCACTCGATGAGATCTTCTGCAGTCTTATTACTTACTGATATGATATGTTCGGCTTGCTCAAGATATGGGGAAAGGGCATTTTTCCACCTTTCAACTACTTTTTCTGGAAATTCGTGTTGGAATTTTAGTGGGATGATATCGTGGACAGTTGTGATATATGGAATATCTAGGGGCTGAAAGAAGGTATTACCTGATCTTGTATTATGAAAAAGACTTATTTTGTGTTTCCTGACCATTTCTGGAACAAAGTGCTTTTCCCATATCCCTTTTTTCATTGGTTTTGAGGATAACACAGTAAGATTATTATATTTTCCTAGTTGAATATTTTCTCCGTTCGTCAGTAAATAGTATTTTGTTTTTTCATCTATTTTAAGGAGATTATTAATTAAGTTTTTTGTGTATCTCCCTATTCCAGTCCCATTATTGGTTATCTCTCTACCATCAATCCCAATGGATGGTCGGAATCTCTTTTTATACTCTTTCATTTGTAATAGAATACCTCCTTTGTTAGTCCGAAATAAACTAATTCAATTCCTCAGTTGAATTATTCCTTTCTAAATTGGACCTCAATCATTTCGAGATTCGTTAAAGCACAAATTTCGTATCCTGATTGAACTGATCCCTTTAAAATATCTCCTTGTTTTACATGATAAGTGATTCCATTTATGATTATTTCAGCTTCTCCTGAAATAATCGTCCATGTTTGATCTTGGTTTGTACTGAAGTTATTCCCCATTTTTTTCCCTTTTATAATCTTTAATTTTCTAGTAATCATTTCATTCCCCATTGAATCTCGACAATAATCTAACACACGACACGAAAACCCATTTTGGTCTTCATATGACTTTTGATCTAAATCACGCAATAAATCTTTAACATGAATACTTGATTTTTTATCAGTGACTAAAATACCATCATAGCTTGCAACAATAACAGCATCAGATATTCCAAGGATGTTAATTGGTGTAGTTAGTTCATTAATAAGATGTGTATTTTTTGAATCTTCGCTAATAAATCCTTTCCCGATTAAACAATGGTCTAGCACCTTTGTTAAGGAGTCCCATGTACCGAGATCTTCCCAATAGCCATTGTAAGGGACAACCACTACTTCCTTCGCTTTTTCAAGTACCTCATAATCAAAGCTAATCTTTGGTAATTGACTATATATTTTTATAAGTTCATGATAATTCGTTGGTAAACCTTTCTTTGTTAGCAATGAAATCATATATTTTAAGGTAAATGAAAAGACACCACAATTCCAAAGAGCCTCTTCTTTTATCAACTCTATAGCTTCCTCCATACTTGGCTTCTCAATAAAACGAGCAACTGGAAAATACTCATTTCCATACACAGCATCTTCTTTTTGCCCTGGTACGATATAACCGTATTTCTCCGAAGGCTTCATTGGCCGTACTCCAATTAATGAAATGTCTGCTGAAGTTTCCTCCACTACTTTTTCCATCCCCCAAATCACCTGATAAAAATGATCCTCCACATCATGATCTACTGGAAGGATACATATTACTTCATCTAAGTCAATCTGCTCAACAGAATATAAATAACTCGCTACCAATGCAATGGCGGGAAAGGTATCACGTTGCTCCGGTTCTAGAATTAAAGGAACATCATTACCTAGTTGGCTTTTTATGATTTCTACTTGTGATTCGCTCGTTATAAAATAGCACTGATTTGTTACGTTTAATAATTCTAATTGACTCCAGACACGTTTCACCATGGATTCAAATTGATTATTTTTGTTTTTTAATAATTTTAAAAATTGTTTAGGTCGGAAATCATTGGATAAAGGCCATAACCGGTTACCAGCGCCTCCTGAAAGCAAAATAAGCTTCATATTCCCCTTCCTTCCAGCGTTCTTTATTTCTTATACCTATAACCTATGTTAGAAATAAAAATTGTTATAGTTAATCCGTCCATTAATCAGTTAATAAGCCAAGAAATTCTAATCTATTTTTCGCTAAAGCGCCAATAACCGATGGGGAAAATTGAGTATGAATGGTTTTTTTCCCTGCAATCCCTATCTGCTCCGCTTTGTTTCTATCTTTACATATTTCCTTCATATGCTGAGCAGCAGTATCGACATCTGGTTCTGCCCACATTTGATCATGAGTGTAAGGACCTACATTCTCCCCTATTTTTGTCATTTCATAATCGACTAGAAGCGAATTCTCTTCTGACATAAACTCAAGATTACCAGACCAACCTGTTGCAATGACTGGTTTGCCTAAGTACATCGCTTCAGCTAACCCTAGTCCGAAGCCTTCTGAACGATGCAAGGATACAAAACAATCAACTGAATTTAGAAGGCCGTTAATTTCTATCCGATTAAGAACTTTGTTAATTAGAAAGATATTCCTATATCCAATGACTTCTTTTTTTAGAAGATCAACTTCTTTCAAATTTTTATAACTATTGTTTATTTTAATAACAAGACCAACACTGGGATCATTCCTATTAAACGCTTTCTTAAAAGCTGCAATCACGGCTTGTGGATTTTTTCGTTCTTGAAGGCTTAAAACATCATACATTGAAAAAAACAAAAAACGGCCTCTTGGGATTGAAAAATAGGAACGAGTTATTCTATTAAAGAGGGGAACTTCAATGCTGTGGGGAATTGTAATAACTGGAACTGGAGATTTCTTTTCAATTGCTTCTTTTACAAAAGTGGATGGTACCCAAACTTCATCAACCAAGTCAAAGCTATCTAGCCATTTATCAGGGAATTCCTGAAGCTCCCATGCCCAATAGCCAATATTATATCGGTCCATAAATAATGAATCCCCAAAGTGTTGATATGCTAAAGGTATGTGGCTTGCGTTTACATGGAATATATTTGTGTTATAACTAGGGATTGTTGTTTCCTTTTTGATCCATGATCGATCTTGATTTTTCGTTTGTTTGTTCATAATAAAATTGATAATTCCAAATGGAATGTTTGCTGCACTAAAACCATTGGCTGCAATTCTACAAGATTCACCTATTCCTGTTTCTGTCCGAATTCCTCCAATGAGGTTCACTCCTTCTTCCACTTTTATTTCCTCCCTTTCTTTATTTATTCTGAATCCCATTTTTTTAATTTCCATTGAAATGGTTTTCCAATTTTGCATTTAGCAAATTCCATGTTGTTAAGTTCTATCCCTTTTCTCACCGACCGGTTTAATTTTTTTAGAACAAATAAATCGAGCTCATGAAGTTCATTCTCCTCACTTAAAAAGTATCTACGGCCTTTTTTAAATAGTAAACCATCTGGTAAAACGCCTGTTTTACGTAAATTTGCATAGATGACAGGACCTTCAGGTATTTTTCGAATCAGTTTCTCGGAAACTGGGATGACTTCATGTTCATTAAATTGATATTTTAAAAATGCAGACCGATTAGAAATGATTCTCTTTCTGTTTTGCTCAATATAATAAATTGCGTCCTCTGCCTCCCCTCTTATTAGTCTTTGATTAGGAAAATGTTGAGGAAACAAATAGATTGATTCATCAATTTTTGGTCCCTCACTATATTTAAACAAAGATGGATCAGGAACTGAAACAATGTTTTGAGCAATATACTTTAATTCAGATAGCATTTTTTCTGAAATTTCTCTTCTAGTTTGATTGTCTATTAAAAACACTTTTTTTGTTAGTCCCCTTACTAAAGTTCCATTCGGAATTCTTTCTGGTAAAAATTCATTTAAGCTTTGAAAGGAATTCGGTCCTTTAAAACTAATCCCCAATACTTGATTAATTGGATAAAAAGGTTGAAAGCTTGCTAATCTGGACCAAAAAGCAGCGTCTCCATTATGCCAATAGGAAGGATCATCATCCCAAATACTTCCATACTTATCTAAAACCTTATGATTTAAGCTTTTTCTATGCATAACAGAGCAATGATCAACCAAGTTTTCCGGTTGTGTAAGAATACCATGTGTATCCCTCAATTTTTCAGCTAACACATTTTGCTTCTCATCTACGTATTTTATTTTTTGCTTTGAATAAACAACATCTATATTTGAATGTTCGTCTAGATATTGAGACATGACTTCTAGTCGATTAGGTAAATAAACATCATCATCGGTTAAATATGAAATATACTCTCCATTACATAACGAGAGTGCTTGATTAATTAATGTAGCATACCTTGTTGTTTTATAACGATCACCATCGTTTATTTGACTATTAAAATAATAAATATGGTCATTATTTAAATATGAATCGATCACTTCATTTGTTTCCTGATTTGATGCATCATCCATAATATAAAGCTCCCAATCCTTTAATGTTTGATTAAGGACACTTTCAATGGCAGTTCCAACTGTAGTTGGTTTATTATAGCTTGTTAGAATTACTGTTACCTTTACCATCATCAAATGCTCCTTCCTTAATGATGCCTCCTTTTAAAATATGAATCATTCCTATTTTTGGTCATAAAAAACAAATGCTTGATACCCGTTCTCCTTTAGTTCACCTGCTAACGTTTCGGCATTTTCCTTTTTAGAAAACGCACCTACCTGAACCTTCCATAGTCCAACTGATTTAAGTTTTAAATTATAAAATTCTACTAATCCTTTCAAAATTGCCTCTGCACAAGTTTTTCGATAGGTAGTCGATTTTAATAGCAGAGCTTCCTCCCGATGTGTCATAAAACCACATTCACATAAGATCGCTGTCATTTTTGTTTCTCGTAGCACAAGGAAGTCACCTGCTTTCACTCCCCTGTCTTTCCTTCTAGTCAAATGAATAAGGTATTTATGAATCAACTTTGCTATTCCATATGCTTTCACATCCTTCAATGTATAAATATAAGTTTCAATCCCATTCGCTTCATTCCAAGAACCAGTTCCATATGCATTTGCATGTATAGATAAAAATAAATCTGCCTTTAATTGATTTGCTTTTTTTGTCCGTTCAGCTAGAGGAACATCTCTAGAATCTGAGTGAGTAAAATATACCTCTACATTTTCATATTGAGTAAGCATTCTTTTCACTTCATTAGCAACCTCTCGATTAAATTCATACTCCTTCATTCCATCAGGTGTTCTTTTTCCTGGTGTTTCAAACCCATGTCCAGCATCCACGATGATTTTCATTGAATTACCTCCTCTTTTTTCCTAATTATAGAAAGGTTGGATGAAAAGGGAGCAAAATGAAAGCAAAAAACCATCTTGCAATTTAATGCAAGATGGCTTGGCCTTGTAATGCTTAAGCTAAGATATGGTATCCTGAGTCAACGTGAATGTTCTCTCCAGTAATTCCACGTGACATGTCACTGAATAAGAATGCTGCAGTATCTCCTACTTCTTCTGGAGTTGTTGTACGGCGAAGTGGTGCGCGCTCTTCAATTTGTTTAAGAATGCTATTAAAATCACTGATGCCTTTTGCTGATAATGTACGAATTGGTCCAGCTGAAATGGAGTTCACACGAATTCCATTTTTCCCTAAATCGCTAGCCAAATATCTTACACTTGCTTCTAAAGAGGCTTTCGCAACACCCATAACATTATAGTTTGGAAGCACTCTTTCTCCTCCAAGATATGTTAATGTAACAATGCTACCGCCTTCTGTCATTAAATTCTTACACTCTTTTGCTACAGCTGTTAAAGAATAAGAACTTATATTATGAGCTAGCATGAACCCATCACGTGTTGTATTCAAGTAGTCTCCTTCTAACTCTTCTTTATTTGCAAATGCAATACAATGAGCAACCCCATGAATCACACCAACTTGCTCTTTAATTTGTGAAAAGCATTGTTGAATATCTTCATCACTCGTAACATCACAAGGAAGGACAAGACTTTCGGTTCCTTCAAGTGATTCAGCAAGATCACGAACACTTTTTTCCAATCTCTCACCCGCATATGTAAAGATTAAGCGAGCGCCTGAATCATGAAGAGCACGAGCAATTCCCCATGCAATACTTCTTTTATTTGCAACTCCCATGACTACATATGTACGACCTTTTAATGATAATGACATGTTTATGTCCTCCTACTATTTTTATTACAAGTTATTAGTACCTAGTCTTAAATTTAGTATATCATATTTATTTTATAAATATCTAATATTTCTAGAAAAAAGATAATAATCCCAAAGCCCTTCTAGTAATTTGTCGCCCCATGGAATTCCATTTCTCGTTTTAATTCATCCACATACTCCCTACTACCCGTAACAACCAGGCGATCCCCTCTCTTCAACTCGGTGTCACCGTGTGGAACAATTGAATCGATTCCGCGGAAAATTCGAACAAAGATCACATCTCCTGTAAAAGGAAAATTACGTAGCATCATTCCATCATATTTCTGATTATGCATATTAATTTGGTAAAGAGAGGTTTCTTGATTTGTTAATAACTGTATTAAGCTTGGTGCTTCAACATATGCCCTTAATAAAGTCTTTGTAGATAATAGTACAGAGAATATTTCAACTTGGTATTGTTTTAATTCTTCTCCAAGCTTTGGAGATTCTATACTTGCAATCACACGGGAAACTCCATATTCTTTTGCGAATTTCGCCAGCTCAAAATTTCGCTCTTCATTTCCAGTAGCTATCACCAAAATATCCACATCAAATACAAGATGGTGTTTTAATGTTTCTATTGAATAATCTTTAATCTGAACAATATTAAATAGGGAATCTGCGTTGTTATTTTCAATTTTCTCTTGATTGGCATGTATTAAAGTCGTCTCATACATATTTGAGTTTAATTCTCTTGTGACTGGCAAGGTCGTTTGGTTTGCGCCAATAAACGCGACTTTTATTTTCACCTCATCGTTTTTCTGTTTTGGGTATAGTTTCTTAAAGCCAATTGGAGTCACAATACTTGCAATTACTGCTACTAGTATAAGAGCTCCAGACATTCTATAATCAATTACTCCCATCCTCTCACCAACCGTAGCAGCTGCGATGACTAAAGAGAGGGTTGATGTTAATAATGAACCCGCTGCAAGGACACGTTTCCAATCATACCATTTCCTTAAATACATGATCGGAATCATCTTTGACACAACAAGCGCAATAAATAATAACGGGATTAAGAGAAGAATCATTGGGTCTTCAAAAAGATCCCATAAATTAAGATTAACACCGACCATCACAAAAAAGATAGGAATTAAGAACCCATACCCAAATGAATCGAGCTTATGTATCAAATCTGAATTCGGTGCCAATAGAGACACTAATACCCCTGCCAAAAACGCTCCTAATATATTTTCAGCACCAACTGTCTCAGATAATGCAACAAGGACAATAATTAAGGTAAAAACCGCTCTCGTTCCAATTTGAATGGTCCCCTTTGACATGGCTTCTAAGAACGAAAGATGTTTGAAATACTTCCCAAAGAAGTAGAGTAGCACCACTGCCACAAACAAGAATAACATCAAATAGATATTAGACCCTTCTTCACCATATACCGATGCAAAAACAGCAAGCAGAATCATCGTTACCAGGTCAGCAATCACAGCAACTAATAGAATGATTTGCCCTATATTTGATTTCATGATTTGTGCATCTTTAAGGGTAGGTACCACTACCCCTAAAGAGATCGTTGAAATAATAAGCGTCATTAAAAAGGCATTTTCAATAAATCCTGCTAAAACAAACAAATAGGATAATAGCAAGGAAAGCCCAAAAATCCCGATAAATACGATCGTTGAAACGACAAATGCATTAGGGGCCTCTTTACCGCTTGGCAGTATTTCTTTTTTCTTTTTGCTCGTAAAAGCTGAGAAATCAATTTCTAATCCACTTAAAAACATTAAAAATAAAAAGCCAAGTAATGATAAGGTTTCAAGCCAAATATCCTCGTGAACGATATTAAAACCACTTTTTCCAATAATTAATCCCATTATGATTTCGGCCACAACAACTGGAATCACATTTAATCGTAATCTGTTTAATAAAATTGGAGTTAAAAATGCAATAACTAATACAATAACAAGTGATGTAACTGAAGGACCGTGTTCCATTTTATTACCTCCTCTTTTTCTAAGACTAAATAAAATGATTACTTCAATAAATAGTGCATGAAGGTAGTAGCCAATCCAAAGTATATCATGACACTGATTAAGTCATTAATCGTTGTAATAAATGGTCCAGAAGCTACTGCTGGGTCAATCTTTAACTTATGCATAAGGAGGGGAACTAATGCACCTGCCAATGTCGCGACAATAAGCGTGATAAAAATAGATACTCCCACTAATACTCCTAAAAATATATCTGTTTTCCATATAAATACAATCAATACCACTAAAAGACCACAAGTCGCACCTGTAATTACCCCTGTCCCCGCTTCTCGATAAATTAATTTTGACTTTTTTTCTTTTTCGAAATCTCCTGTTGCTATTGCTCTAACTGCAACTGCTAGAGCTTGCGTTCCCGTATTACCGGCCATCCCGGCTATTAAGGGAATAAAGACTGCTAATATCGCCACTTGATCTAATGTTGCTTCAAACCGACCAATAATACTCGCAGTTAACATTCCAAGAAATAGTAAAATAATCAACCATGGTAAACGTTTTTTAGCACTCGCTAGTGGATTTTTATCAATCCCATCCATATCCGATACCCCGGCTAATTTGGAATAGTCATCAGTTGCTTCTTCAGCCATTACATCAATAATGTCATCTACAGTTATAATCCCAAGTAAGTGATTTTGAAAATCAACGACCGGAAGAGCTAAAAAATTATAGTCTTTCATTTTTCGTGCAACTTCCTCTTGGTCTTCTGCAACAGATACAGAGACCACACGATCATACATAATCTCAGACAAAAACGTATCATCATCGGTAACAATTAGATCACGAAGAGAAATTACGCCAGTTAATCTTTTATCCTCATCTACGACATAGACATAATAAATCGTTTCTGCTCGAGGTGCTTCTGCTTTTAAGATTTGCATCGCAGACCGGACGGTTTGATATTCCTTTATGGCGATAAACTCCGTTGTCATGATACTACCAGCAGTATATTCTTCATAATGAAGGAGATCTTTGATTTCTCTTGCTGCTTCATCATCCATGATCGTTAAATAGCTGGCCACTTGATCTTTATTTAGCTCATTTAATACATCTACAGCATTATCTGCATACATTTTCGCTAGCATATTAGCAACGAATGTAGGGTGCATCTCAGATAAAAACTCATCATAATTCGTATCTTCAATTTCGATATTCTCGAAAATATCCGCCATTTCTTCTGGGGAAAAATATTGATACATTTGAGTTCTCTCTTCCTTTGAGAGCTTTGCAAAGAACTTTGCCTGATCATATGGGTGAAGTTCTAGTAGTTGCTTTCTTAATTCTTTCATATTGTCATCTGTTATTGCCCGAAACATTTGCTCTTCTTCCATCAACTCTTTTTCATTTAATTCTGCCATATGATGTCCCTCCTCTCCAACTTCAAAATGACACGAAAAACATACATCTTAATTGTTATGATTTGCAAAGAGATAAAAATAAGCTAAGATTATGTAGTGAATAAAAATCTTACTTACTAAGTTTAAAACAACTTGTATATATATAGAAAGGATTTGCACATGGAAAAAGAAACAATTCCTCAAAAGTTTGATTATACCATCATTTTCATCTTATTTTTAATGGCCATTGTTAGTTGCATTGCGATCAAAAGCTATCAACCATCATTACCTGAAAAACTGCAGGTGATCAATTTTATGGCGCTTCAGATTCGATGGTATATTATTGGTTTAGTTGCCATCGCAGGGACCATGGTCATCGACTTTGATCGTTTCAAAATGATCTCGTGGTATTTATATGGTTTTGGATTATTATTGTTACTCGGTCTTCATATTAATGTCCCTGGTACGTTAACGATTAAAGGTGCCACAAGTTGGTATCAATTACCAGGTATAGGAAATTTTCAACCTTCAGAGCTAATGAAAATTTTTATGATCATTGTTTTAAGTAAAATTATTGTTGAACATCGAGAAAAATATCCAGTTAATACTGTAAAGGATGATTTTTTATTAATAGGAAAGGTATTGCTTGCTTCAGCCCCACCAATGTATTTACTTAAGGAACAACCAGATATGGGAATGATGATGGTCTTTACAGCCATCATAGCTTCCCTACTTATTGTATCAGGAATCAAGTGGAGAATCATTTTAGGATTTCTTTCAGTGGGCCTTGTTACCATTTCGACCGTCGTCTATATCTACTTTGCCTTTCCTGATTTTTTCCACAAGTATTTTTTGCAAGAATATCAGCTTAATCGATTCTATGGTTGGCTTAAGCCTGAGCAATATTCAAATGAACAGGGCTTCCAGCTCGTCCGCTCCATGCTTGCTATTGGATCTGGGGAATTGAAAGGGAAAGGGTATCAAAATACCGAGGTTTATTTACCTGAAGGGCATACTGATTTCATCTTTGCGGTCATAGCCGAACAATTTGGATTTGTTGGCGCGAGTATCGTCATCTCACTCTTCTTTTTACTGATCTACCGCATGATTCATACAGCGCTTGAGAGTCATGACCCATTTGGTAGCTACTTATGTGCAGGGGTAATTGGAATGATCACATTTCAGGTCTTCCAAAACATCGGAATGACCATTGGTATACTTCCAATCACAGGACTACCTCTTCCTTTTATCAGCTACGGTGGTAGCTCACTTGCTACCTATATGATCGCAATCGGCATTGTCTTGAATGTTCGTTCAAGAACGAAAAAGTTTATGTTTGATTAAGAAACTATACTAGATCAGCATCATCTTTCTAATAATAAGGAGGATGATGTTTTTTAGATTGGCTGTTTTCGAAAATTTGTTGCTATTTAACAAGGTATGTTGATTTGCACTCCAGGTGTGTGCTTTCCGCGAGGCAGGTGATGAGCCTCCTCGTGCCTGCGGGGTCTCATCCTTCCTGCAGATCCCGCAGGAGTCACACACCTTCCGTTCCAATCAAGTGAGCCCCATTTTAATAAAGTTAATTCGTTTTAAAAACAACAATCTTTTAGAAAACAGCCATTAGATTAGAGAAGAAGTGAGAAAGGTTGAATAGAGATGAAAGTCGATGTGATTGGGGATATACATGGTTGCTATCAAGAATTTGTTGAATTGACGGAAAAAATGGGATACTCTTGGGATTCTAATCTTCCCATCCACCCAGAAGGGAGAAAGCTCGCATTTGTTGGAGATTTAACAGATCGTGGACCACATTCTCTTCAAGTAATCGAAGCCGTCTATCAAATTGTGAAACAAGCAGGTGGATATTATGTACCTGGAAACCATTGTGATAAACTGTATCGCTTCTTCTTAGGAAGAAACGTTCAAATTACACATGGATTAGAGACAACTGTAGCGGAATATGAAAGCATCCCTAAAAAGGAGCAATCAAGTATCAAGCAAAAATTTATGTGGCTATATGAATCGTCACCATTGTATCAAGTTCTGGATGATGGGAAGCTTATTGTTTCACATGCAGGCATTAGACAGGATTATATCGGTAAAAATGACAAAAGAGTGAAGACATTTGTCTTATATGGAGATATAACAGGAAAGAAAAACCCTGATGGAACCCCTGAACGTCGTGACTGGGCCAAACATTATAAGGGACAAGCTTGGAATGTGTATGGACATACACCTGTTAAAGAACCAAGGTTTTTCAATCAAACCATTAACATAGATACAGGTGCTGTCTTTGGAGGAAAATTATCAGCTTTCCGCTATCCTGAAATTGAAACCCTCTCTGTCCCTTCTTCAATGCCACTCGTTGAAGAAAAGTTTCGTTCCTTTAGTTAATAAATTTAGGCTATCCCCACGGATAGCCCTATAAATTTCTATATTTAAGTAATAGCTCTTTCATATCATCTGGTAATGAAGCTGAAAACTTAAGTTTCCTTTGATCAATTGGATGAGTAAATTCAAGATTACTACAGTGAAGGGCTTGTCGATTTAGTAAGTCTTTAGAACCTCCATAGAGATCATCTCCAACCAATGGATGGCCAATGGATGAAAAATGTACACGTATTTGGTGGGTCCTTCCGGTTTCTAGTTGAACTGAAACATGGGTTAGATTTTCTAATTTTTCTAGCAGCGAATAATGTGTGACAGCATATTGACCATCATCCCTTACAGTCCGTTCGATAATACTATCTTGTTTTCTACCTATCGGAGCATTAATGGTACCCCCAGATTGTTTTATTAATCCATGTGTAATTGCCTGATATTGACGTTTCATTATTCCTTCTTTTTGCTGTATGACGAGCAAATGATGAATATGACGATACTTCGCAACAACAAGAAGTCCAGAAGTATCACGATCAAGTCTGTTAACCATATGAATCGTCGAAGTTAAGCCGATTCTATGATAATAATGCAAAATTGCATTTGCTAAACTATCGGTCGGATGTTCACGTGAAGGAATAGTAGGAAGGTAAGGTTGTTTATTAATGACCAATAAATACGAATCTTCATATACAATATCCAATGGAATCTCTTTTGGCAACATATCTTTGCTTGGGATTTCCTTAGGAAAAACTATCATCAGATTCTCACCAGTTTGAAGTTTATGCCGAACATCCACTTTTTCCCCATCAACTGAAATTGATCCACCGTAAAACTTAATATCCGTTAATGCTGCCTTTGAAAGATGATACTCTTTCAAAAACTCTTTAATCTGCTTACTTGAATCTCTTTCAGTTATTGTCCATTCAAGCGTAAAACGTTTCAATTCCATCTCCTCTTCTCAACCAGAGATAAATGAATCTTTAACCCTTTTCCAGAATGGAAATGAACGATATCTTGCAAAGCGGATTTTTTCTGCTGCTACTCGGCATTGTATAGATTTCACATCTTTATGGAGAAGAGTTAAATGGTCGATCGTAATTTGGAAATCAACATCATTTACGGGTTTAAGCATACATGTATGATGGTCTGGTAAAATGAGTGGTGATCCTACGGTTCTGAAAACTCGATTATTGATGGACGCCATTTCTGCAATTTGTATAGCAGGAATCGATGGATGAATAATTGCTCCACCTAAAGCTTTATTATAAGCTGTACTGCCCGAAGGAGTTGAAATACACAGACCATCTCCCCGAAAGGTTTCAAACAATTGCCCCTTTATTTCTAAATCCATCACAAGTGACCCTTCTATACTCTTAACCGTACACTCATTAAGTGCTAGATACTTTGCTTCTCTTCCTCCACCAATGTATCGAATTATGACTTCCAGTAAAGGATATTCCACAACTTGATATGGTGTTTTTGCGATCGCAATGACAAGCTTTTCAATTTCCTCAGGCACCCAATCCGCGTAAAAACCAAGATGTCCTGTATGTACCCCTACAAATGCAGTTTGACTAAGCCTGCTTTTATATCGATGAAACGCGTAAAGCAGCGTACCATCACCGCCAATTGAAATAACAATATCGGGTTTATCTTCATCATATACTAACTCAAAGTCTGATAAATAAGTTCTCATTTTCTGCATAAGCGTATTAGATGTAGAATCACCTTTTGAAGTTATTGCAAATCTCATTTCATACACCCTATCTAAATTAAATTTATTCCGATTCATTTCCCTCTTTTTTTCGCGAAAAAATCGCTTGGGCTTCTTGAATTTCCACTCTGATTTTGGACATTTCTTCATCTAGTTGGAATGCTGCCTCTGCCGCTCGTTGTAGACGAAGCTCAATATCCTTTGGGAAACGTCCACGATATTTATAATTAAGAGAATGCTCAATCGTTGCCCAAAAATTCATTGCCAGTGTACGAATTTGTATTTCCACTAAAATCTTTTTTTCTCCTGAAATGGTTTGAACAGGATAACTTATGACAATATGAAAAGAACGATACCCACTATTTTTCTTCTGAGATACATAATCACGCTCTTCAACGATCTCAAAATCGTTACGGTTTCTTAATAATTCCACTACTTTGCTAACATCGTCCACAAATTGACACATCATTCGAAGACCTGCAATATCCTGCATTTGTTCAGATAATTTATCAAGTGGGATATCTTTTTTGTTTGCCTTATCCAAAATACTCGCAATCGGCTTTACTCGTCCCGTTACAAATTCAATCGGTGAATGAACCCCTTGCATTTCAAATTGTGTTCTCATTCCTTTTAGTTTTACCTTTAGTTCATCCACTGCTTGCTCATAAGGAGCAAGAAAATGATCCCAATGTTTAATCATGGAATACACACCCTCTTATATGTAAATATCAGATGCCGAGGTTGGATCTCACCTATGAATCAAGATGACATTCTGAAATTCTCTAATATGTTATGGTATTCTTACTTAAGACTGACGATTTAGAAAAACCTCTTCTACTCGTTTTACCATATCATCACCATAATTTGCATTACCTTCAATATTACTTATTAAATATAATAGCTCGGCACGAATTTCCGTTAATTCTATTTCATGGCCATTTACCTTTAGGAATACTTTATCATCATGCTCCAATATTTGTTGGAGCGCTGGCCAAATCTTTTCAGGTAGACTGACATAAATATATTGATCATCATTTTCTAGTATATAGATAAACGATTTAGAATCAGAATCAACAAGCATTTGCCCTGTTGCTTTTAGTTCTACATTCTCAAATTGTGAATCAGCTGTTGACAGCTCTATTTTCTGTTTGTTTGTAGTCCTAGCATCAATAACTTCAATCCTTTTTTGCATCGAATAATCTCCTCTCGCGTAATCCAACTATATTTTACCACATTCAGCAAGTCCATGATAATATCTCTATATATATTGCTAACCTGTCAGTAAAAAGAGATAATAAGGACACAAAATTCAGCAAGAAAGGAAGAAGAACTGTTGAAACAAGAGATTGAAATCGAATTTAAAAACTTGCTAAAACAAGATGAATTTGAAAAACTTAAAAGTTACTTTCACATAACCAATGAACAATTTG
Source organism: Bacillaceae bacterium (assembly GCA_041640535.1). Lineage (GTDB taxonomy): Bacteria > Bacillota > Bacilli > Bacillales > Bacillaceae_L > Litchfieldia. The sequence continues at coordinate 31,418 of JBEQAC010000001.1, read as the reverse complement.
CCTTTCAAGAAAATCATTATTTTGATACTATAAATTTTCAATTAAAATCCAAGGGAGCCGCTCTAAGAATAAGATCAAAACAAGATCAATTTGTCCTAACCTTAAAACAACCAAATAAGGTGGGATTATTAGAAACGCATCAATCACTATCCACCCAACAAGCAAAGTTACTTTTAGCAGGAACTGAAATGATCACAGGCCAAATCAAAGAACAAATAAAATCGATGGGGATAAATGAAAAAGAGCTTGAATATTTCGGATCTTTACGAACAAACCGTTCAGAAGTCCTATATAAAAATGGAAAGATTGTGCTAGACCATAGTTTTTATTTAAATGTTGAGGATTATGAAGTAGAATATGAAGTAGATAATGAGGCTGAAGGCAAGGCTCATTTTAAAGAGTTGCTCGAACAAATAAACATACCGATTAGAGAAACACAAAATAAGATACAACGCTTCTACATTAGAAAAAAACATCTATTAAATGGAGAATCCGACAATGAAAATAGATTACAAGGTCATGATGGAGCTACAAGCAATTAGAAGTATGAGTGCTACAGATACGGCCAAAAACGAAAATCACTCAGAACCTTCGCTTTTTAAACAGTTATTTGAGCAGTTAATTTCATCCACCCCCATCCGTTCTGAAGCCAATTCACCTACGAATGTGGTCGAGATGCCATTACAATTACACTCCTTTACGAGTCCTATCACATCAAATTTACAGTTTGCGCTTATGGATAAAATGAATACTAGCCCTACACCTTCTAAAATTTCGGGCCTAATCGACCAAGCAGCAATGAAATATAATCTTGACCCAAAGCTAATCTCGTCCGTGATTAAACATGAATCAAATTTTAATCCTAATGCAAAAAGTCATGCAGGTGCGATTGGGCTAATGCAATTGATGCCAGCTACAGCAAGATCTTTAGGCGTAATGAATCCATATGATCCTGCGCAGAATATTGAAGGTGGTGCCAAGTATTTAAGACAAATGTTAAACCGATACGACGGTAATATTTCACTTGCCTTAGCAGCCTATAATGCTGGTCCAGGAAATGTTGATAAATATGGAGGAATTCCTCCCTTTAAAGAAACGCAAGGCTATGTAGCAAAAGTCTCCAATAGTTATTATAGTTAAAATAACTTTATGGCTCGCCAATCGGCGAGTTTTCTTCATCCCCTTTATTTTCCATTTTGTTTCAGGTGCTCTTTATTTGAGATATCTCTTCTCCATTGCTAAAATAAATATATCAGATATTAAAAATATATTACTTTTCATCACAAAGGAGTTTTTTATATGTCCGAAACATTCCAATCACCTTTCAAAGCTATTGGAGGAGAAAAAGTTCTTTCAAAGCTTGTAGATGCATTTTACACCAGAGTCGGACAACATCCAGCATTATCTCCTATTTTCCCTAATGATCTATCAGAAACAGCAAGAGTTCAAAAACAATTTCTTACTCAATATTTAGGTGGACCTTCGCTTTATACAATGGAGCATGGACACCCAATGCTTCGTGCAAGACATATGCCGTTTGAAATAACACCAACTAGAGCAAAAGCATGGCTTGCCTGTATGAAAGAAGCGATGGATGAAGTAGGGTTGGAGGGTCCAGCAAGAGACGAGTTCTACCACCGCCTTATCCTTACTGCACAACACATGATTAATACTCCTGATGATCCTCATGAGAAAGGAGTTTTATCTTGAGTTCAAAACACTATCCAAAATGGTTACCTACTCAGATTTTTCAGAGTAGTGCTAAAAAGCCACTGGAAATTTATATGTTTATTGATCCTCTCTGTCCTGAATGCTGGGCATTAGAGCCTATTTTAAAGAAGCTTTATATTGAATATGGCCGTTTTTTTACAATACGCCATATCCTTAGCGGACGTTTAGCAACATTAAATCTTGGAAGACAAAAAGTAGAAAATATGGTACAAAACTGGGAGAGAACCGCGAATCGTACAGGTATGTCTTGTGATGGTACACTTTGGCTAGAAAACCCGATTGAGACTCCTTATGCAGTTTCGATTGCAATAAAAGCTGCCGAATTGCAGGGGAAGCGTCATGGTTTACGATACCTACGGAAGCTTCAAGAGTTATTGTTTCTTGAAAAGCTAAATATTTCTGATGAAAGTGTGTTATTAGAATGTGCCTCTTTAGTTGGATTGGATGTAAACGAATTTACCCGTGATCTCCATTCCTCAAGCGCTGCGAAGGCGTTTCAATGCGACTTAAGAATTACTTCGGAAATGGAAGTAGATAAAATTCCTACACTCGTATTCTTTAATGAGAATATTGAAGATGAAGGCATTAAAATTACCGGTATTTATCCATATGATATGTATGTTCATATTCTTCATGAAATGATAGGAGAAGAGCATCGTCCTGATTCTGCTCCCCCTCTCGAGGAGTTTTTAAAATACTTCAAATTTGTAGGGTCTAAAGAAATTGCGGAAGTATATAACTTGACCATCCTAGAGGTAGAAAGAGAGATGAAAAAACTGTTACTTAGACAGGAAGTTGAGCAAGTCCCTGTTAAATACGGAACATTTTGGCGCTACATTGACAAATAGGAATCTTAAACCTTTTTCCAATAAAAAAAGACTTGAACTTGAGTCAAGTCTTTTTTCTATTTGTCATAAGACAATAAAGGGGATGGGAGAAATTTTTCACGGTCAAACAAAGGGGTATGTTTGTTTTGTGATAAAAACTTCATGTCACTAATATATCAGATTTTGTCGATAAAACAATAGTTTGTTTGCTATTTCACAATATTGTCATAATTTCTAAGTAATTAGATTAACTTGTACATATTTTCAAAAAAATGAACTAAATACCTTTTACATGAATAAACATAAATTGAAAAGGAGGTATTGTTGGTGAAAAAGGTTGGGATTGTCATTGGATGTATATTTATTCTCTTATCATTCTTCTTTAACATCTTTGGATTAATGGGTTTAATCCCTCTCTATATAACGGCTCCCCCATTATTTATTTCTATTTTTTTCACATTATTACTGCTGAACAATCGGAATCGATTTAAAGGCTTTAATTCACTAAGATAATGCCCACTTCTCTTTATGAATCAAAAATGTGATAACCGCATCATGGTTATCACATTTTATATATTACGATAATAATTTTTCCATTTCAGTGAGTTTTTCCTCAAATACTTTACATGCTTCCTTAATTGGTTCAGATGAAGTCATATCAACACCTGCTTGTTTTAAGACTTCAATCGGATAATCAGAGCTTCCCGCTTTCAAGAAATTATTGATGTAGCGATTAACCGCTGTCTCTCCTTCTTCCAGGATTTGCTTGCTTAATGCCGTAGCAGCACTATATCCTGTTGCATATTGATATACATAATAATTATAGTAGAAATGAGGAATTCTTGCCCATTCTAATCCGATTTCTTCGTCAATCACAATGTCTTCCCCAAAATATTTTTTGTTAAGCTCATAATATGTTTCAGTTAATAAGTCAGGAGTTAGTGCTTCCCCTTCTTGTTCTTTTTTGTGAATCAAATGTTCAAATTCTGCAAACATTGTTTGACGGAAAACAGTGCCTCTAAATCCTTCTAAGAAATGATTTAATAAATACAAACGCTTTTTATCATCATCAATGGTTTTTAATAAATAATCATTTAATAAAGCTTCATTACATGTTGAAGCAACTTCTGCTACAAAGATTGAGTAGTTACCATAGATATATGGTTGATTTTTTCGAGTATAATAGCTATGAACAGAGTGACCAAACTCATGAGCGAGTGTAAATAAATTATTCACATTATCTTGCCAGTTCATTAAGATATATGGATTTGTTCCATATGCTCCAGAAGAATATGCACCGCTTCGCTTCCCTTTATTTTCTTGAACATCGACCCAACGATTTTCAAATCCTTCTTTGACAACATTGAGATAGTCTTCACCTAGTGGTTTTAGTCCGTTTAATAAATAATCCTTTGCCTCGTTATACTTTACTTCCATCTTCACGTCTTTCACAAGTGGTGTATAAAGATCATACATATGCAGTTCTTCTACTCCAAGCACTTTCTTTCTAAGGCTTACATAACGATGTAATAGATGAAGATGATCATTTATTGTATTAACCAAGTTATCATATACTGTTTCTGGGATATTATTATTACTTAATGCTGCTTCACGAGCTGATTTATAGTTACGGACTCTCGCATTAAAATTATCCTTTTTTATTGCTCCATTTAACGTACTTCCAAAGGTATTTTTATATTTTCCATAGGTTTCATATACTGCTTTAAACGCTTGTTCACGAACAGTGCGGTTTTCACTTTCTAAAAAGCGTATATATCTACCATGTGTAATTTCTACCTCTTGTCCATTCTCATCTTTTATCGTCGGAAACGTTAGATCGGCATTATTTAACATCCCAAATGTGTTACTAGAGGATGCCATAACTTCAGAAGCTTGAGCTAGTAATGCCTCTTCTTTTGCTGATAGTACATGTGGTCGTTGCTTATTAATTTCTTCTAATGAATGGGTATAGACTTTTAATTCTTCCTTCTCATTTAAGAAGGCTTGAATTTTGCTTTCATCAATTGAAAGTATCTCAGGAACAATAAACGATAGTGCGCTTCCAACTTGTGTATATAAATTAGTTGCTCTATCGTTAAGACCTTGGTAAAAAGAATTGGCTGTGTCTTGATCATAGCGCATATGTGCGTATGTATATAACTTTCCTAATCTCATGGAAATCGTATCTTGATAGCTTAAGGCTTCATAAAACACATCTGCAGATTCACCAAGCTTTCCTTGGTATTCAGAGATCTTTGGAATCATCTCTTTAATTTCTTGGAATTCCTTTTCCCAGTCTACGTCTGAGGCAAAAATATCTCCTAATCGCCATGTATCCTCTTCTGGAACTTCATTCCGATTTTGTAGCTTTTGTACCGTTGACTCTACCATCGTATTACCCCCTAAGATTATAATTCAAGCCAAAATAAGCTATAACGATTCTATTCTATATTATAACTTTAAATTCCTAATTTTACTAAAAAAATGCAGTACACTTATGTTTCTTCTAATTCAGTTTTACTCTTTTTCAATCCCTTATTCATTGCAAAGGCTAAAAAGGATTTGTCGGTCAAAGATTTCTGCTTCTACATCATTTGAGGGGATCCTAAATTCTTTTACTTTTTTAAATGAGGATTTTCCAGTTCGTTTTAAAATACCAAGGTCCGATAATTGTAATAGATACTCCATTATCGCAAATGATGGATGAGAGGTTGTTGTAATAAGGGGAAATGATCTTAATAAAATTGCCCTATTTTTTACCCGTTTTGAAAATCGATTATACACTTGGTTGAAGGTTATACTTTCTCCTATTTTCATCCTTAGCAACCCATCGATTAAAATCCACAGCTGCCAAAAACATACTTGGGTTTGTATCCAAATCATCGAAGGAACCGGAATTCCCACCTCTGCGGGGATGAGTGAAGGTGCAATTCTTAATTCATATAAAGCTTTCAATAAGGCGTATTCATTTTTATATGAATAATAAGATAAGTTCATTCTTAATCGCCTTTTATAAACTAGCCATTTGTCTTTATAATCACTTAAAGGGAGAGTGGATATGGAACTTGTTATTAGTAATTGAGGGTTTGAGTCAATAAGTGGAGATCTTTCAAAACTACTCATCACATGAGTAGGAGAAAAAGGGAGAATAGGCGAAGAAATGAAGAAAGTCATTATAGCTGGATTATAGTAAATAATTTTTGAGTCTGTTTGATTAGTTTGTGTAACGAATTGCCATTGAAATGGGGACATCTTCATTGTAATTTGGGAATCTTTTTTTAACCATTTTTCATGTAGAACCCAGATTGGTTCAATATTTACATTCTTATAAGCGTTTGTTCTTTTAGTAAAAAGAGAAGTTGGAATTTGTGAACATTGAAATTCAATTGCGTACTGTTTTCCGTTATGATTGACTAAAATATCTGGCCTTTGTGATATTTCCTTTATATGCGACTCCAAGGTTGTAAATGGATAGTATTTTTTTAGCCACTCAAATAATTGTATTTTTCCATTTAGATGTTCTTGTGTCTCTGCTTCGAATAATTGAGAGCAACGTGTATCTCGCACATGAGCGAAATGGGAGATTCTCTTTTCACCAATTTTTAACTGAACATGTTCTTTACAGACTGGACAGTAGAATTGTTCAAGGTGTCTTAATTGTCGTAATTTATTACGATTCAAATCGTAATCCATAATGGATATATATGAACCATTTTCTCTTAAAGCAACTAGAATAATAATCACTCCTCTATGTTTGATTCTCGTAATTTCGACATTCTTCTTCTATTTTCCTGCAAAAAAAAGTACTTAATTAAATAAGTACTTAGAGTAATGGTGAGAGTAATCTGCATAACGATTCAAATAATCTCTGTAAGATTGATCGTTTGCTATACTCTTCAAGATTAATTTTTTTTGAATGCTGAATATCTTCTATAAAATCATTCACTAGAGTGGTTGTACTACTTGTTTTATATAAAAACGCATTTATTTCAAAGTTTAAATGAAAGCTTCTCATATCCATATTTGCTGTTCCAATTGAAGCCAACTCACCATCAACAATGATAATTTTACTATGCATAAACCCTTTTTCATATTCGTAAATATTTACACCAGCTTCTAATAGTATTGGAAAATAGGAGCGGGACGCATAGAACACAATTTTTTTATCTGGTCGATGAGGAACTAATATACGAACATCAATCCCACTTAAAGCAGCAATTTTTAATGCCGATAATATATCTTCATCCGGGATAAAATAGGGAGAGGATATCCAAATTGATTCTTTAGCTGAAATAATCATCGAAAAAAACAAGTTTTTTATAATCTCCCATTCATTATCAGGTCCACCAGCTATCATTTGAACTCCACCGAAATTTTCCCCTTCCAGCAATTGTGGAGATAAATAGCTTTGTGATAAGTAGGTTTCCCCTGTCATATAATTCCAATCTTGAATAAAGATAAGCTGCAATGTTCGAACAGCCTCGCCTCTAACAAGTAAATGCGTATCTCTCCAAAATCCAAAATACTCACTTTTTCCTAAGTATTCATCTCCAATATTTAATCCTCCAACAAAACCAACCGAACCATCAATCACAATAATTTTTCGATGATTTCTAAAGTTAATCTTATTATTTAAAAAGGGAAGTTTTACAGGAGAAAAAGGGACCATTTCAACTCCTGCATCCAGAAGCTCACGGATATATTTCTTTGATAATCTCCAACTTCCAACTGCATCATATAGAAAACGTACTTGTACACCATGTTTGGCTCGCTCAATAAGTATTTGCTTCAGTCTTTGTCCAACATCATCATGCCTCACAATGTAATATTCTAAGTGGATATGATGATTGGCATTTTCCAATGCTTGAAAAATAGTAGAGAATGTTTCATCTCCATTCGTTAAAACCTTTGTTTCAGATGCAAAAGAAATGGGGCTTTTGGCAAGGTTATGTGCCAACTTGAAGAGAAGCTGTTGATGGTCTCCCATTTGTTCAATTTTATCTTCAATATCTCCTCTATTACCTTCAAACTGTTTGAATGTTTGTTCATCCAACAATGCCTTTTCACGAAACAATCTCTTTTTCCGGTAGTTTCTCCCAAATAACAGATAGAAAAAAAAGCCAAGTAAAGGAAAGCTCCCTAATACTACAAGCCAGGTAATCGTTTGTGTTGGTCTCCGATTTTCTAGGAATATAACAAAACTGATAAAAATAACAGAGAGTGTGATCAATATACTTAGGAGTCCTAGTAGCCAACCTTCCCAGTATATTTTAGTAAAATATAGAAGTAATGACAGGGTAATCATAAATAGTAAAACTTGTAGTGTATTTTTCAATGACTCACCTTCTCCAGCCATTACGGCTCACAGCATATATTTCTTATTAGGAAAAAAGGCCGATTTCAAACGAATGAAATCGGTCTTTATTTTTGAGAGAAATGCTTGCTGATTTCCTCAAGTGCATGTTCTTTAATTATCTCTTTTCCATACTCGATAAGCCTGTGAATCGTAGTTACAGATTCTTGCCCATATTCAAGTACAATGCTTAACATATTCTCAAGTTCTTCTTCTGTGTGATTATCTTCGTTGAATTCTATATATAGAAAGTATTTTCCTTCAAAAGAATACAGACTATTAACTAAACTTGGTAACGTTGTTCGATGTGACAAGGAAATAACATCTTCGAAATCCTGAAATTTAATTAAAAACTGAAAAGTTTCCTCTTCTAATCCATCTAACGTATCGTCATTTCCAACCTTATCATTAAATTGTTGGTCTAATAATGATTCGATTTTTTCATCCACAGGAAATTTATCGTCCCCAGGTAATTCATATTTATGACCTTCTTTAGAAATTTGAGCACGAGTGACTAGAACCTCAAGTCCTTTTTCAAGTGCTTGAATTTGTATCCATAAAGGTCCCTCAACCATGAATTCCTCTTCTTGGTGAACTTCATCCATCATTTCCCAGAAAAGTTCTTCACTCCGTTCACGATTATACCAAATCTCATCCCGATCAAAACCACGTTCCTCTATATCAATATATGAGATATAGAACTTTACTGTATGTTCGTTAATGCGTTCAATCTCCATCACTTAGTCTCTCCCTTCTAGCTCAATTTTGAAGGGACCATTACCCCCGAGCAGCTGCTCTTTTCACCATACCCAAAAAAGATGTTAGATAGACCACCCGTTTAAATTTTTTTATGAAAATTAACAGAATGATCTTGTACTCTATTTTATGTCAAACAAATTGAGAATGGAAATGAATTTAACAATATTTATAAAAAACAATCATTTGTCCCGATAATTCATTCTTGTTTTTTTATATATTATAATATATTGCCTATTTTAATGAAAGAAATAAGGCCACTAAACATTTTCCAATTGTCATATCTTTGTCCACCTACTCCTATATATATATATAAGGAGAACTAAAGGGAGGAAAAATTGTGGATATAGAATTAATAACAGCTATTCTTATTATTATCGGAATTGATATTGTACTTGGTGGAGATAATGCCATCGTGATTGCACTTGCTTGTAGAAACCTCCCTGAAAAACAGAGGAATAAAGCGATTGTTTTAGGAACCATGCTAGCAATTGTTTTAAGGATTTTATGCACAGTGTTAGCGGTATTTCTTTTAAAAATCCCATTTCTCCAATTTGTTGGTGGATGCTTTCTATTATTAATCGCATATAAATTATTAACGGATCATGATGATGACAAATCTAGAATTAAAGGAGGAGTAAGTTTAAGTACCGCAGTCAAAACGATTGTAATTGCTGATCTTGTCATGGGGCTTGATAATGTCATTGCAGTAGCAGGTGCTGCACACGGAAGAATTCATTTAGTCATACTAGGGCTTATCATCTCAATCCCAATCATTATTTGGGGAAGCAAATTGATTTTATACATAATGGAGCGATTTCCGATTTTCGTTTATGTTGGTGCTGCAATATTGGCATACACGGCTGGAAAAATGATGGTGCACGAAAAAAAATTGGACTATCTCTATGAACAATTTAAACCAATTAGCGAGGTTTTTCCATTCATTGTTATTATTGTCGTAATCTTAATCGGTTATCTCACCAATAAATATAAATTAGCTTATAAGCACTAACAAAAAAACTTCTAAATACATGACTGTATTTAGAAGTTTTTTACTAATTAACTAAACGTTGTGCTTCGCGTAATTGGAATGTGCGAACTTTTCTAGGTAAGAAACGACGAATTTCATCCTCGTTATAACCAACCTGTAATCTCTTTTCATCAATAATAATTGGACGTCTAAGTAAACCAGGATTTTTTTGAATTAGTTCATATAAATCCTGTAATGGCATAGATTCAAGATTTATGTTCAGCTTTTGAAAGATTTTTGAACGAGTTGAAATAATTTCATCTGTGCCATCTTCTGTCATACGAAGAATTTCTTTTATCTCCTCAATAGACAAAGATTCTGAAAATATATTTCTTTCCACATAAGAAATATTATGTTCCTCTAGCCATGATTTTGCTTTTCTACATGACGTACAGCTGGGTGATGTGTAAAGAGTAACCATGATTTATCACTCCTTCAAGTAAAATATATATAGGATAAGCTAGAAAAAAAATTCTAACCCCTGTTTATGAACTTCTGTTGTTGTGCATTATACTTAAATTAAAATTAATTTAAATAAGTAATTTCTCTTGATTATTATACAACAAATAGGTATAGAAAGATATAGGATTTATAAAATTACTATAAAAGTTATACAAAAATAGTACGACAATTTTCTCAAATAGTACCTCGTCTTTGATAATGGCTCTTTTCGTAAAATTTGTTACTATTTAACTAAGGTTAGTTGATTTGCACTCCAGGTGTGTGCTTTCCGCGGGGCAGGTGATGAGCCTCCTCGTGCCTGCGGGGTCTCATCCTTCCTGCAGATCCCGCAGGAGTCACACACCTTCCGTTCCAATCAACCTGCCCTATCTAAACATCAATCTTTTAGAAAACAGCCTTGATAATAATCAGACAAGTTCTTAACCAAATTAGCAGTTTTCTCTTTTAATAAGGATGATTTTAACTTAAAATAAATATATAGTAGGTTTCTAATGGGAGGGAAACAGATGTTCAATTACATCATGGATTTCACTATAGTTGGAATTCTTGTAATCGGTATCACAGCGATCATGGGGATTATTTCAAATGTGGTTGGAATCACACTTTTAGGTGGTAAATCAAAATCACTCTTTGTAGATAAATCGAATAACATGCAAAGTGGATGGAAAAGCGTCGGTGGTAAAAAATAGAAGTCGTCTAGAGACTCTTCGTTATTTCTTAACGGAGAGTCTCTTTATGGTTTCTTATGGGGTATAATCTACACCTTGTGTATAACTATTTCCCGCATTCCAAATAAGAAATTCTTTGATTCCTTGATCATTCAAAGCTTTAATTTGTGCTTCTACTTCTGACTTACCATATACCTTATAATTTCCTCTTCCAAGCCAACTTGCAGTAAAGTCCTGAATCCATGGTCTAGAGACTGGTGGATTTTCTAATGCCTTGAGTTTATTATTCTCAAGCTTTGCATATTCGCTAATGACACGATATGGCTCCAAATCTGGTATTGCTATACCGAAATAGGAGGTCCAATGGCTTGGGTAGATCATCGAGGAAATCACATCTACATTTTCAGATATACGCATAAAATTCTGTCCTATACCCGGTGCCTCTGGTAAGGTAGCAGTATATCCAAAAATGTCGACAGATACTTTTACGTTGTATGGTTCTAATTGTTTTTTAGCATATTCAACAAAATCAGACACTGCTTCTACGCGTTTTTGTGTATTATTTAATTTTGCAATATCATAATCACCAAGCTGATAAGCTAAGCTTTTATCCTTTTTTTCAAAACCTTCTGGGAAACGTACATAATCAAATTGAATCTCTTGAAAACCCATCTTAGCAGCTTCAATTGCGACACCAACATTATAATCCCATACTTCCTTTACAAAGGGATTGACAAAAGACTCCCCTCTACGATTTGTCCAAACTTTCTTCCCGTCCTTAAACGAAAGATCAGGACGCTTATTTGCTAATACTGAATCTTTAAAAACGACGACGCGGGCAATCGGATATATCCCTTTTTCCTCTAAATTATTTATTAATTTTGTCGGGTCCTGTATATAGTTTTTTCCAATTTGAGAATAAATTGAGCCCTGCTCTGGTTTGTATGTTAAATAACCGTGATCATCTTTTATATCAATGACCATTGAATTAAGGTCACTATTTTCAATCAGTTTTATTAATTGAGAAAATTTACTCCCCCCAGCAGAATGACCTGTTACGTAGATCCCTCTAACCGCATCAGGGTATTGAAAGTTGACTTTATTTTGGCCATATATCCGGATATAATCGTCAGGAATATCTCTCTTTTGAATTTCAACAGATTTTCTTGGATGTGTTTGTACATCCCAATTCGTTTCAGTGCTACCAGTGTTAAATGGATAAGACACGCTCAACAATAATAGCGTTAGACAAACAATGTTCACTCTCCACATGGAATAACCTCCCTTTTACTAAATTTTTTAAAATGTATAGTAAATGTTTAATTTAAAGAAGATATTGTAGATAGTTTTATCGTAATCATTTGAAACAATGAATCCTTGTTTTGTTAGTTTTTCCAAATCAATTCGCACGTGCCTAATTTAACCATTACTTAAATCAAGTTTATCTATGTTTGCATTCCTTTTCTTTTTTTTATATACTAATGGTACATATTACTAGATGCGTGGAAAAAGAATAGTACACATTAACACCTTTTATAGAGAGCTTGTGGCTGGTGAAAACAAGTAAAGGAAAATGTGGAATGGACTTTTAAGCATTCATATTGAACAAGAAGTAGATATGAACGTTAGCCTCACGTTACAGAGGTTCCCGACTTTCTTTATATTAAAGTTGGGTGCAAAGTGATTTCGGTTCATTCGGAATAACTAGGGTGGCAACGCGGTAACCATTCGTCCCTAATATTTATTTAGGTATGAATGGTTTTTTTGTGTTTGTAAAATTAATTCACTATATTGAATTGATTAAAAAATAAAATTATCTCAGGTGGAGAGTGAAAGTGATGAAAACAATTTTTTCCGGAATCCAGCCAAGTGGTTCTGTTACTTTAGGAAACTATATCGGAGCAATGAAACAATTTGTTGAATTACAAGAAGACAATCATTGTTATTTTTGTATAGTTGACCAACATTCAATAACTGTACCACAGGAACGCCTAGAGCTTCGAAAAAATATCAGGAGTCTTGCTGCCCTCTATTTAGCAATTGGGATTGATCCTAATAAATCGACTCTGTTTATACAGTCAGAAGTTGCTGCACATGCTCAAGCAGGATGGATGCTACAATGTGTTGCATATATCGGTGAATTAGAGCGTATGACACAATATAAAGATAAATCTCATGGAAAAGAAGCTGTATCTGCAGGACTTCTAACCTATCCTCCTCTTATGGCAGCCGATATCTTATTGTATAACACGGAGATTGTACCAGTTGGAGAAGATCAAAAACAACATATTGAATTAACTAGGGATTTAGCAGAACGTTTCAATAAAAAATACAATGATATCTTCACCATACCGGAAGCAAGAATACCAAAGGAAGGTGCAAGAATCATGTCCTTGACAGAGCCAACAAGGAAAATGAGTAAATCTGATCCAAATACTAAGTCTTTTATTACATTATTAGATGAACCAAAGCAAATCGAAAAGAAAGTGAAAAGTGCAGTAACAGATTCCGAAGGTGTTGTAAAATATGATCGTGAACTAAGACCAGGGATTTCAAATTTATTAACCATTTACTCAGTTTTATCAAACCAAAGTATCGACCAAATTGAATTGAATTATGAAGGAAAAGGCTATGGCGCATTTAAGTCAGATTTGGCTGAAGTGGTTGTTAAAGCATTAACACCAATTCAGGAAAAATACCACTATTATTTAAATTCTGAAGAGTTGGATAGCATCTTAGATAATGGTGCTGAAAAAGCCAATGCAGTTGCTCAGAAAACATTAAAAAAGATGGAAAATGCAATGGGTCTTGGTAGAAAAAGATAACAAAAAAACAAAAAAAGGATGACGATAAACCGTCATCCCTTTTTAATTTACCTTAGGTTCATGCTCCATTTCCCACAGCTTTTCAAAAAATGGTTGTCCCTTTATTAAATTTTCACAAAGCTGCACATGCTTTTGACTCCAGCCATGTCTTGCTTCACTATACAAATGTTCCCATACTTCATGAAAATTCATTTTCTGAATATTTTCATATTTTAATGGATCCCATTCTGTATACCAATACCTAACTTCCGCAGCATTTTTTGTAGACTGTAATTGGTCTAATGCCATGAGTAACAACTGTTTTAGCTGTCTTTCTTTTCTTGTTAGACCGGCCATTTCTTCTGGAGAAGGAGAAAGGATATGATATTCTTTTGACTTAGAACTGCTAATATCATACGAATAATGAATATGTTCCTGATCATTTACCATATCATATACTAGCTGTTCTTGTCTCGGAATCAATCTACTCTTGCGAATTGGCAAATTGTATCCGATTGTGTCTACGGCTAAAATACCTTGTCCATCAGTAACAACAAAACAATAATCAAGCTGGATTCTTTCATGATTCTTACGAACGTAAGCTTTTTGGAATACATCCTTTAACAGCTGTCCTGGTAGTTCATTTAAATCATTTTCAATGTAGTTAAATAGTAAAGAGTCAATTTTTAGCAAAGGGACTTGATCTAAGAGCTCTACACTATCGTCCTTGCGCCATTCATGGAAGTGACACACGTTGTAGCCATTCTCTTCACCTTCAAACCAATTTACCCAAATATCATGAAGATATAACATTTTCTACCCCTCACTTCAACCGTTTGTCAACAGTATAGGCAGTCCTTCAAAAATTTATTCCAAAATATTCATATATTGTTAGAAAAAACAATTATTTATCTTCCCAAGGGTCTCTTGTTGGATAATATATACTAAGTGAGATTAGAACTATTCCAATAACAAATAAATAACATTCTAATCTATGACTAATAAACATAAGGTATTCAGAAAAGCTACTTCCGGTTGTCAGAAGGTTTAAATATGCAATAATGCTAATCCCTCCTGAGATGGCTAAACCAAATCCAAACAAAAAGACAAACAACCTAAAAATCATAACAAGCTTTCCCCACATAATATTTCAAAAAGAAAATGATCATAGAACAAATTACCCCCTAACTTGTCCATTACTTACAATCATTGTATGTACAAGTAGGTAAAGTATGACAGTGTATATACCTAATTTCCTATAAAATAGATAAATAAACTATAAGAAGCATTTTGACTCAAAAAAAGAAGCCAAGCTTAGCTTGGCTTCTAGTCGTTTACTTTTGGATCAAGTGCATCACGTAGTCCATCTCCAACAAAGTTAAAGCATAATACAGTAATTAAAATCATTAACCCTGGGAATAATGGATACCACCATGCTTTAAGCATGATTGTAAAGTTTTGTGCATCTTGAAGCATATTTCCCCAACTTGGAGTTGGAGGTTGTATTCCTAAACCTAAATAACTAAGTGCAGATTCTGCTAGAATTACTCCACCAATTTGTAAAGTTGCGGATACAATAATCGGACCCATTGCATTTGGTAGGATATGCGAAAAGATAATCGTATGGCTTCTAGTACCTATTGTCTTTGAGGCAAGAACAAATTCACGGGTTCTAAGAGATAAAAACTCTCCACGTACGAGTCGTGCTGTCCCCATCCAACCAGTTAGAGCAAAGATTAGAATAAGTTTATCAACACCTGGTTGGAAAATCGTAACCAAAGTAATCAATAAGAAAATACTTGGAATTGATAAAAGAACATCAACAAAACGCATTAAGATTGCATCAAGCTTTCCACCATAATAACCTGCTAAAGCCCCAATAACTGTCCCAATTGTGATGGCCCCAAATACGGAAGCAAATCCAACTAACAATGAAATACGAGCTCCAAATAACAAACGAGTTAATAAATCACGACCAAATTTGTCAGTACCAAGGAAATACTCAGCACTAGGTGGTTTAAGTTTATCAAGTAACCTTTGTTCTTCAAAAGAATGCGGTGCGATGAGTGGTGCAAAAACTGCTGCAAGAATAATTAAAGTTAAAATAACTGCTCCAATGACAGCAAGCTTGTTCTTGACGAATTTATTAAAAATAATCTTTGTCATCGTATCAGGTTTTGTATTTAATCCCTGGTTTAAAGCCACATTATTAGAAGTCTGAGGTGTTAAGTTTGATTGTGACATTGAAAACTTCCCCCTTCTTAATACTCAATCCGTGGATCAAACACAGCATACAAAATATCAGCAATTAAGTTTCCGATGACAACGAAGACTGCAGATATAACTGTTAATGCCATGATCACAGGATAATCACGTTGGAATGCCGAATCGAAGAATAATTTTCCGATACCAGGCCATGAAAATACTTGCTCTACAATAACTGAGCCACCAATAAATGTTGGAAGCATTAAACCAAAAATAGTAATAACTGGTATTAAACCATTTCGTAATCCATGTTTGTAAATGACCTTACTTTCCCTAAATCCTTTTGCTCTTGCTGTTCTCATATAGTCCTGACGAATAACCTCAAGCATACTTGTACGGGTATAGCGTGTTAATCCAGCCATATCAGCTGTAGCTAATACAAAAGCAGGTAATATTAAATGATGAATTCGATCCCAAATGCTAAACGGCGCATTTAATGTGTGGGTACCACCAGTTGGGAACCACCCTAGGTTTACCGATAAGAACATAATCAAAATAAGACCGAGCCAAAAATTTGGTGTGGCAAGTCCTAAAAACGAGGTGACCGTGACTGAATAATCAAGCTTTGAATAAGGCCGAGTAGCAGAAAGTATTCCAAAAGGAATTGATATAATAATCGCTAATAAGGTTGAAACAACCATTAATAGAAGAGTATTTGGCAATCGATTCATAATCATTTCACTTACAGGAGTTCCTTTACGTACAAGTGAAGTACCAAAATCACCTTTAGCCATATTTCCAACCCATTTTATATATTGTATATGAACGGGATCATCTAACCCATATTTCTGAATAAATTTTTCTCTATTTTCCGGCTTAATATTTGGATCCATCATTAATGCGGTAGGACCTCCTGGAGCCATTTTAACAATCGCAAATGAAATGATGGTAATTCCAATTAATAAGGGAATAGCCATTAATATTCGTCTGATAATATAGGATGCCATAGCTTATTCTCCTTCTTTTTATAGATTAGTAGAGTCGGCGGACAATAATGCCCATGATTTTATCTGGAATTTTTACCAAAATGAAAGGGAAGAGAGAAACCCTTCCCTTTACATTTAGTTCGTTCTTTTTCAATAACTTCAAATTACTGTTGGTTAAACCACCACTTGTGAATATTGTAAAACTCACTTTTCGCATGGAACTCATATCCGTTTAAGTTTTCCGGCATTGCACGATGTACATTTGGATAATACAGGAATGTGTATGCTTGTTCTTCAGCAAGAATTTTGTATATATCGCCATAAATAGCTTTATACTCATCTTGATCAAGAATTTGCTTTGCTTCTTCCATTAACTTATCAGCTTCTTCGTTCACATACCATACAAAGTTTAAGCCAGCTTCTTTTTGGCTTGAATGGAAAATGTCATATTGATCTGGGAAAGTTGACATACTCCAGCCTAATACTAATGCATCGTAATTCCAGTTAGGAGCAGAGATTTGTTCAATAAATGCACTCCACTCAACGATTTCTGGTTTCGCTTCGATGCCTACTTCTTTCAATTGTTGTTGAAGAACAACAACAATATCTTCACGAACTTTATTACCTTGGTTTGTTTTAATTGAGAAAGAGAATTTCTCCCCGTCTTTGTCAAGGATACCGTCACCATCTGTGTCTTCCCAACCAGCTTCAGCAAGTAGTTCCTTCGCTTTTTCTGGGTTGTACTCGAAAGTTGGAACATCATCATTATATGCCCATGATAATGGTGATTCAGGAACGTGTGCTACTTCACCGTCACCATTCATAACAGCTGATACGATTGCTTCACGATCAATCGCGTGAGTAAGTGCTTGACGTACACTCTTATCTTGGAAACGCTCTTGTTGTTGGTTAAATCCAAGGTAAGAGTATGATAGACCTAAACCAGATTCAATGTTGATGCCGTTGAAACCTTGAACTGTTTCAAGATCTGTTCCTGGAACTTCAATAAAATGAACATCTCCAGCTTGGAATTGAGCTAATAATGAGTTTTGATCAGGTACAATTTTGTACGTGATAGAGTCTAAGTAAGGACGACCCTCAAAATAATCTTCATTTGCTTCCACTTTAATATATTCTCCATCTTTCCACTCAACAAATTTGAATGGGCCAGTACCTACAGGAGCTTTTGTATTGAATTCATGCTCACCTAAATCAGCAACCGGTACTTCTCCAAGAATATGTTCTGGTAAGATACCATAGCTTAATCCAATTGAATGGAAAGTAGCGTCTACTTGGTTTAGCTTGAACTCTACTGTATAGTCATCAATTTTGGTTACGGATTCAAGTGGTTCGAACGCAGATCCACGCTCACCAGCATAATCTGGATTTTTTGGAATGCTGTAAGTAAATACTACGTCATCAGCAGTAAATTGCTCACCATCATGCCATTTAACATCTTCACGTAATTTTACTGTAAATGTTAAACCATCTTCAGACATTTGAATATCAGATGCTAAAGAATTTACAGGATTGAACTCAGTATCACTAGATACTAATCCATTGTAGATAAACCCTTCAATATCTGAACTTGCAGTATCAGTTGAATAAAGTGGGTTGAATAAAGTAGGTTCACCAATTGATCCTACGATGATGTCTCCACCAACTTGTGGCTCACCAGTTGGTGCAGCGTTTTGTTCTGTTTCTTCTTCATTAGCTGGCTCTTCGGTAGTATTGCCACCACAAGCAGCTAAAAACATAGACATAGCTAATGTTAAACATAGTAATAGCCATGCTGACTTTCTTAATTTCATTGCATTTCCTCCTACTTATATATATTTCTTGAAAATGCGAAGCACAATGCTCTGTACTCCACATTTTCAAGGATAAAGATCATTCATGCTACATGAACCTATTCATACAGATGACATGCAACAAAGTGATCTTTTTCCACTTCTTTGAATTGAGGAACGATTTGCTTACAAATCTCTGTTGCCGCAGGACAACGTGTATGGAACACACAACCTACAGGTGGATTTGAAGGACTTGGCAATTCCCCTTTTAATACAATGCGCTCACGTTTTACAGCACCCTTTCCTCTTGGAACAGGAACGGCAGATAGTAAAGCCTGCGTATACGGATGTAATGGATTCGCATATAAATCTTCTTTATTCGCTAATTCCATCATTTTACCTAAATAAAGTACTGCCACTCTATCACTGATATGACGTACAACACTTAAGTCATGGGAGATAAAAATATATGTTAATCCAAAATCTTGTTGTAGATCTTGCATTAAATTAATAATCTGAGCTTGGATGGATACGTCAAGTGCTGAAACCGCTTCGTCTGCAATGATCAAATCTGGCTTTAATGCTAGAGCTCTTGCAATTCCAATCCTTTGTCGTTGACCACCTGAGAATTCATGTGGATAACGATTAATAAAAGATGAGTTTAAACCAACTGTTTCTAATAACTCACGGACTTTGTCATCACGTTCATTCTTTCCATACAGATTATGAGTGTTTAAAGGTTCTTTTATAATTGAACGCAGTGTCTTTCTAGGATTTAGTGTTGCAAACGGATCTTGGAAGATCATTTGAATATCCTTACGAACCGATTTTCTTAGCTCATTTTCACTCATATGAGTAATGTCTTTTCCTTTGAAAAGAATTTTACCTTCTGTCGGTTCGTATAAGCGGATGATTGTTCTCCCGGCTGTCGATTTACCACATCCAGATTCACCAACAATCCCAATGGTTTCCCCTTTTTTAACCTTTAGAGTAATTCCATCAACAGCTTTAACATTTCCAACTGTTTTTTGTAATAAACCTGCTTTTATTGGGAAATATTTTTTCATATCTTGAAGCTCAAGTAATGTTGATGTTTCACCTTTTACTTTGTTAGTATTTTCTGTTTTAGTTGAATCTATCATTTTTTAACCCCCTCTTCATCATGTAAAAAGCAACGAACAGAGCGGTTCCCACTTATCACCTTTAATTGCGGTTGTTCTGCATAGCAACGATCAAACGCTTTGGAACAACGTGGAGCAAATCGACAGCCTTTGGGCATATTCTCAGGAGAAGGCACATTTCCTTCAATGGACTGTAGTCTGCTAATTTCTCCGTCAATAGAAGGAACAGAGTTCATTAGTCCTTCGGTATATGGGTGTAATGGCTCTTCAAATAATTCATCCACTGATGCTTCTTCCACAACTTGTCCACCATACATAACCACGACTCTTTCGGCAATCTCTGACACAACCCCTAAGTCATGGGTAATTAATAATATCGATGTATCAAACTTCTTACTTAAATCTTTCATTAAATCTAAAATTTGAGCTTGGATTGTTACATCAAGCGCAGTTGTAGGCTCATCAGCAATTAACAACTTTGGATTACAACTCATCGCGATTGCAATCATCACCCTTTGTCTCATTCCACCTGATAAGCGGTGTGGATACTCATAAATCAATTCGGCTGCACGTGAAAACCCTACCAATTCTAATAATTCTACAGCCTTTTTTGTCGCTTCATTTTTAGACATTTTTTGGTGATAAGTTAACACCTCTATGATCTGCTCACCAATAGTTAAAACTGGATTTAGAGATGTCATTGGCTCTTGGAATATCATCGAGATTTCATTTCCGCGTACTTTGCAAAGGTCTGCCTCAGATAATTTCACAAGATTTTTGCCATCTAACAAAATTTCTCCTTCTACAATTTTTCCTGCTGGACTTGGAACAAGTCCCATTATAGATAATGATGTAATACTCTTACCAGAGCCTGATTCACCAACAAGTGCAACGGTTTCACCTTTGTTAATTTTTATATCGACACCATCAACTGCGGGTATAACAGTTTTTTTCTTATAAAAGTGCGTTTTTAAGTTTTTCACTTCTAATAAAGTTGACATATCAAATCTCACCCCTTAACACGTAAACGCTAATTAATCTATCTTCGAAAGTATTTATAATTCTGAAAATAAAGAATAAATCAAACTACTTATTATTCTCTCAATCTATTAGTTTTATATACGGAAAACTAAATTATCTGAAAATAGCAATACAAGTATTTTATTATATATAAACACTAAATTCAAGTTTATATTTCAAAAATTAATCCACTATATATTTTTATCATAAACTACATGATTAATTTTAATTAAATTATATTAAAATTACAAGGTAATAATAAACTTAACTAATATGCCATATTTTATCAATATATTATTTAGAAAACCTTAATATAATTAGATTTTTAGTATAATGAAAAACCCGCAAAAACCTTAATGTTTTCCACTTTAGTAAAGTTGTTATTTTATTTTAATTTTTTAAAATATTTTTATTATTTTAAAATAATTGAATTTGTGGAAAACGCTTGCAAAATAACGAAATAAAAAAAAGCCGAAGAAATTCGACTTTTCCGCTTTATTGATTAACTTTAGGATCTAAGGCATCTCTCAGTCCATCCCCTACAAAATTAAAACATAATACTGTAATGAGAATCAATAACCCAGGAAATAATGGATACCACCAAGCTGTCATCATAATCGTAAAGTTTTGAGCATCCTGTAACATATTTCCCCAACTCGGTGTAGGTGGTTGAATACCTAACCCTAAATAACTTAAAGCAGATTCAGCTAAGATTACACCACCTACTTGCAAGGTCGCTGATACAATAATTGGTCCCATCGCATTTGGCAAGATATGCGAGAAAATGATTTTGTAACTTCTAGTTCCGATGGTTTTAGAAGCGAGAACAAATTCACGTGTTCTTAAGGATAAAAATTCACCACGTACTAGCCTAGCAGTTCCCATCCAACCCGTTAATGCAAAGATAAGGATTAATTTATCAACACCTGGTTGAAAAATGGTTACCAATGTAATTAGTAAGAAGATGCTTGGAATCGATAAAAGAACATCCACAAAACGCATTAATATGCCATCCAGTTTCCCACCAAAGTAACCTGCTACTGCTCCTACTACTGTTCCAATTGTAATCGCGCCAAAAACGGATGCAAATCCAACCAAAAGTGAAATTCTTGCACCATATAATAAACGGGTTAATAAGTCGCGACCAAATTTGTCTGTTCCTAGTAAATACTCTGCACTTGGTGGTTTTAGTTTATCAAGTAAACGTTGTTCTTCGTATGCATGCGGTGAAATAACAGGTGCTAGGAGGGCTGCTAAGATAATAAAAAATAGAATAATAGCACCAAATACAGCAAGTTTATTTTTGACAAACTTTGTGATAATTATTTTCGACATTGTATCTGGCTTCTCATTGATCCCCTGATTTAAGATTACATGATTAGGGGTACCAGGCGTTAAGTTTGTTTGTGACATCTTTTGTCCTTCCCCCTTTTTAATACTCAATTCGTGGATCAAATACTGCATATAGTATATCAGCTAATAAGTTTCCTATTACGACAAATACAGCTGAAATAACGGTCAAAGCCATAATGACAGGATAATCACGTTGAAATGCTGAATCAAAGAACAACTTGCCAATTCCTGGCCATGCAAAAACCTGTTCAACAATTACAGCCCCACCAATGAAGGTTGGTAACATAAGTCCGAAGATTGTAATGACAGGAATTAGACCATTACGAAGGCCGTGTTTATAAATAACTTTACTCTCTCTGAAGCCCTTGGCTCTCGCAGTTCTCATATAATCTTGTTTGATAACCTCAAGCATACTTGTACGAGTATATCTCGTTAACCCCGCCATATCAGCTGTAGCTAGTACAAAGGCTGGCATAACTAAATGGTGCATACGGTCCCAGATACTAAATGGAGCATTTAAAGTGTGTGTCCCTCCAGTCGGGAACCAACCTAGGTTCACCGCAAAGAACATAATCATAATTAATCCTAGCCAAAAGTTTGGTGTCGCAAGACCTAAAAACGAGGTGACGGTGACTGTATAATCTAGTTTTGAGTACGGCCTGGTTGCTGACAATATCCCAAAAGGAATCGAAATAACGATAGCAAGTAAAGTTGATACAATCATTAATAAAAGAGTATTAGGAAGGCGATTCATGATCATTTCGCTAACTGGCGTACCTTTACGCACAAGTGATGTCCCAAAATCCCCCTTCGCCATATTGCCAATCCATTTTAGATATTGAACATGAACTGGTTGATCTAAACCATACTTTTGGATAAATTTCTCTCTGTTTTCCGGTTTAATATTTGGGTCCATCATTAATGCTGTCGGCCCACCTGGCGCCATTTTAACAATCGCAAACGAAATGATGGTAATTCCGATCAATAAGGGAATTGCCATTAAAATCCTTCGAAGAATATATGTAATCATAACCAATCCTCCTTTACTAAAGTTATTAAAATCTATAGTGAAGCAAGCAAATATTATAAAGCTCGTCTAGTTTTCAATTCATAGAAAAAGGAAGGGAAAGCCCCTTCCCTCTTTTTTTAAAAAGGTCTACATGTTTGTGCGATTATTCTTCACTAAACCACCATTTGTGAATGTCATAGAAATCGTTCTTCGCATGGAACTCATAACCTTGTAGGTTAGTAGGCATTGCGCGATGAACGTTTGGATAGTATAAATAAGTGTAAGCTTGTTCTTCAGCTAGAATTTGGTAAATTTGACCATATATTTCTCTATACTCATCTTGATCTACAATTGATTTCGCTTGATCCATTAATTTGTCAGCTTCTTCATTTTTATACCAAACGAAGTTTAAGCCTTTTTCAATTTGGTTGGAATGGAAAATATCAGATAAATCAGGGAATGTAGATAAGCTCCAACCTAATACTAATGCATCGTAGTTCCAATTTGGAGCAGAGATTTGCTCAATGTAAGCACTCCACTCAACGATTTCCGGAGTTGCTTCAATTCCAACTTCTTTAAATTGTTGTTGAAGAACAACAACGATGTCTTCACGAATTTTATTCCCTTGGTTTGTTTTAATATTAAAAGAGAATTTCTCTCCGTCTTTGTCTAGGATACCGTCACCATCAGTATCTTCCCATCCAGCTTCTGCTAATAAAGCTTTTGCTTTTTCTGGACTGTATTCAAATACTGGAACATCATCACTGTATGCCCATGATAATGGAGATTCTGGAACGTGTGCGACTTCCCCGTCACCGTTCATAACTGCTTGAACGATTGCTTCACGATCAACAGCGTGTGTTAAAGCTTGACGTACTTTTACATCTTGGAATCTTTCTTGTTGCATGTTAAATCCTAGGTATGTGTAAGATAATGCTAAACCAGATTCAATTTTAACACCTGCGAAATTTTTAGCTGTTTCAAGATCAGTTCCTGGAACTGTAATGAAATCAACGTCACCCGCTTGTAATTGAGCTAATAATGCATTTTGATCTGGTACGATTTTGTAAGTGATTGAGTCTAGGTATGGACGACCCTCATAATACTCTTCGTTAGCTACTACTTTAACATATTCTCCATCTTTCCACTCTTCAAATTTGAATGGTCCAGTACCTACAGGAGCTTTTGTATTAAATTCATTCTCACCTAAATCACCAATTGGTACATCTTTTAAGATGTGTTCAGGTAAAACTGCGTAGCTTAATGTAATTGGGTAGAATGATACGTCTACTTTGCTTAGTTTAAATTCTACAGTGTAATCATCTATTTTAGTTACACTTTCTAATGCTTCAAAGCTAGACCCACGCTCACCAGCATAGTCTTCATGAAGAGGAATGCTATAAGAAAATACTACGTCATCTGCATTCATTTCTTCACCATCATGGAATTTAATTCCTTGCTTTAACTTAACAGTGAAGGTTAGTCCATCCTCAGATGCATCAATACTTTCAGCTAGGTCGTATTCTGGTTCAAATTCAGTATTTGAAGTAACTAGACCATTATAGATAAAGCCTTCAATATTAGAACTTGGTACATCTGTTGAATAGTATGGATTGAATAGTGTTGGCTCACCAATTGATCCTACGATAATATCTCCACCTACAACTGGTTCTCCGCTATTTGCTGGCTCTTCTTCAGGTGTTTCAGTTTCTTCTGTTGGTTCTTCTGTCGTTGGCTCTTCTGTCGTTGTGTTACCACCCGAGCAAGCCGCTAAAAATAGTGACATTGCAAGAGTTAAGCATAGTAGTAACCACGCTGATTTTTTTAAATTCATCATTTTGCCCCCTATCATTTTTAAAAGATTAGTAGTAGTAGATGTTAAATGCCAAACACTTTTTTGACTATCTCCCCCCTTCGAGTTATTTGTAGATATTATTCGTATAGATGACAAGCTACAAAGTGCTCTTTTTGAATTTCTTTAAATTCAGGTGTAATTTGCTTGCAAATATCAGTTGCAGCTGGACATCTAGTATGAAACACGCACCCAGTTGGGGGATTGGACGGACTTGGTAATTCTCCTTTTAATACAATCCTTTCGCGCCTTACGCCTGTCTTCGACCTTGGTGTTGGTACAGCCGAGAGCAGTGCTTGGGTATATGGATGAAGCGGATTTGAATATAAATTATGCTTCGGAGCTAATTCCATCATTTTTCCTAAATACATTACGGCCACACGATCACTAATATGCCTTACAACACTCAAATCATGAGAAATAAAAATATACGTTAACCCAAAATCCTGCTGAAGATCTTGCATCAGGTTAATAATCTGGGCTTGTATTGAAACATCTAGTGCAGAAACCGCCTCATCCGCAATAATTAATTCAGGCTTTAACGCTAGCGCTCTTGCTATTCCAATTCTTTGCCTTTGTCCACCAGAAAACTCATGTGGATAGCGATTGATAAATGATGAATTCAAACCGACTGTTTCTAATAATTCCCGGACTTTATCATCTCGTTCCTTCGGTGTGTAAAGGCTATGTGTGTTTAAAGGCTCTTTTATGATGGACCTGAGTGTTTTTCTTGGATTCAAGGTTGCAAAGGGATCCTGAAAAATCATTTGGATGTCTTTACGTACCGTTTTACGTAAAACACTTTCTGATAAGTGAGAAATATCTCTTCCTTTAAAGATGATTTTCCCATCTGTCGGTTCGTATAGACGAATAATGGTTCTACCGGCTGTCGATTTTCCACAGCCTGATTCTCCAACGATCCCGATTGTTTCGCCTTTTTGAACCTTTAATGTTAAGCCATCTACAGCTTTGACATTCCCCACTTGCTTTTGTAATAAGCCTGCTTTTATTGGAAAATACTTTTTAAGATTAACTAACTCAAGGATTGTTTCTGTACTCCCCTTTGACGTAATCTCTTTTTCTTCACTAATTCCAATCATGCATTCGCCCCCTCTTCGTCATGTAAAAAGCAGCGAACTGAGCGGTTCCCAGTTATGATCTTTAATTGTGGTTGTTCAGTTAGACAACGTTCAAATGCTTTTGTACAACGAGGAGCGAATCGACATCCTTTTGGCATATTTTCTGGAGAAGGTACATTACCTTCAATTGATTGTAGGCGTGTAATCTCTCCTTCTATAGAAGGAACTGAATTCATTAGACCTTCGGTATATGGGTGCAAAGGATCCTCAAATAAATCATCCACTCTAGCCTCTTCAACAACTTGACCACCATACATGACTACAACTCTTTCAGCAATTTCAGATACGACTCCTAAATCATGCGTAATTAATAGAATAGAAGTATCAAATTTTCGACTAACCTCTTTCATTAAATCAAGAATTTGGGCTTGTATTGTTACATCCAACGCTGTTGTTGGTTCATCTGCTATTAATAACTTTGGATTACAACTCATTGCAATTGCTATCATCACGCGCTGTCTCATCCCACCTGATAATCTATGAGGGTAGTCCGAAATAATTTCCGCAGCTCTTGAAAAACCAACCATCTCTAATAATTCAATCGCTTTCTTTATCGCTTCGTTTTTTGACATTTTCTGATGATAAGTTAAAACTTCTGTAATTTGTTCTCCAATCGTAAGAACAGGATTCAAAGAGGTCATCGGCTCCTGAAAAATCATTGAAATTTCGTTCCCACGAACCTTACAAAGCTCTTTTTCAGACATTGCTACAAGGTTTTTTCCATCTAGAATAATTTCTCCATCCACAATTTTCCCGCCAGGGCTAGGTACTAATCCCATAATAGATAAAGAAGTTATACTTTTCCCAGAACCTGATTCACCTACGAGAGCAACCGTCTCTCCTTTATGTATAACAAGATCAACACCATCAACTGCTGGTATTACGGACTTCTTTTTAAAAAAATGAGTTTTTAAGTTTTTCACTTCAAGCAAGCAAGACATTATAAGCTATTCACCATCCCTTCATTTTTTCTATAAAAACCACTTAATATTAAGAAACTATGACTCTATGAAAAATATGACAAATATTTTCATTAATTATGACAATAGTGAATGTTCTGAAATGTCCCAAATCATAAATATATAATATTACAGTAAGATTACAATATCAAGTGAATTTTTGTAATTGTATTAATTTTTTCTAATTTCTCTCAATTTTTTATTATTACAATATTTAGACAGTGTTATATTAATATATTCACTAAGGTGATTTTTTACCTACTTCTTCACTTTAACGTGCTAATAAATAAGAATTATTTCAAGGAGCGTGATTTTTTGAGATAATTTTTGTTTTTTGATTACTATAATTTTTCCACATACTACTAAAGTAGTATTGTAAGCGCTTTATATTAAAATGATTGTAAGATATTCTGACAAATTCCTATATTAATAAAAGGATTTAATAAAACGCCTTCCAAAATAAAAAGTGATCATAGAGATTATTCTCTATCATCACTTTAGATGTTATCTAATTCCAGCAATTTCTTCTGAGGATGTGGATAGTAGTTGGTTGCACTTCTTGTTGTGTTCAGTTAAATACTTTTTAACCAAGTAATAACCGACACAATAACCTGCCATTTTAGGAGTAAAGCCTAAGCCGTACAGAAGTTTATGGTGAAGTTTATCATTTTTTTTGACTTGGTGGTGTGGAAATAATTTTGTTTTCCACATATGTTCTAATTGTGTTTCGTTATAATAAGATGTCCATCTGGCATTGTTCTTTTTTCCAAACCTCTCTCGTACAGCATTTTCAGCTAAGCCTTCCAATATAATTGAATCTAATAATGTATAATTCTTTTCTGATTTTTCGTAATGATAAAGCCTACAAACGTGATTATATTCATGAGTAAATACGGATTTTACTTCTTCATGACTATTCATATCTGATAGGAATAAAAACAGTTTATCTCTAAATGCGATTCCAGACTTCCCATTAAATTCTTTATTCATTTCGCGATTACGGCTTTCTGAAGGCAATATAAATATCGGAACATCAGGGCCCTTCCATATCTTCTTTAATATTTTTTCTTCTTTTTCTATGACAGTCCAGTAGTCTTTTTTCTTGAATAATGTAAAAACTGTTGCATCCTCTACCCTTGAATACATTCCATGCATAGTTAAATATTGATAGATCTCTAATGAGGTGGCATCCGGAAAATATGGTTCAAATTTATCAGCTAAGTGAATTGGTTCTTGATAGACGTCGATTTTCCATTGATTAGTATTAATTACAGCCAAGTTAGCTTCACATCCTTAAACAATGTTTGTTACAAGGTATGCGAAATTTCTTCAGTGTGATATAAACAAAAAAAGGAGACTCACAAAAGTCTCCACTTAATAATTATTGATATTTCTTAAAGATGATCGTTGCATTATGACCACCAAAACCTAATGAATTGCTAAGTGCTGCTCGCACTGTTTGTTTTCTTGCTTCATTTGGAACATAATCTAAATCACAGTCAGGGTCTGGTGTTTCATAGTTAATTGTTGGTGGAACAATATCTTCCTTCACTGCTAGGACAGAAAAGATCGCCTCTACTCCTCCAGCTGCACCTAATAGATGTCCTGTCATTGACTTCGTTGAGCTTACAGCTAATTTTTTTGCATGCTCACCAAATACTTCTTTTATCGCTAATGTTTCAAACTTATCATTGTACTCTGTACTCGTTCCATGAGCATTTACATAATCAATTTCTTCTAGTTGAAGTCCAGAGTCTTGAATTGCTTGTCTCATCGCTCGAACTCCACCTTCACCATTTGGAGCTGGCGCTGTAATGTGATAAGCATCTCCTGTAGCCCCATAACCGACAATTTCAGCATAAATTTTTGCGCCACGTGCGAGTGCATGCTCAAGATCTTCGATGACAATAATCCCAGCACCTTCCCCCATAACAAACCCGTCACGATTCTTATCAAACGGGCGACTTGCCGTTTTTGGATCTGGGTTAAAGGATAACGCCTTTGCGGAACAAAATCCCGCAAAAGACATATTAGTTAATGGGGCTTCCGTTCCTCCAGTAATCATGACGTCAGCATCCCCGCGTTGAATCACCTTAAATGCGTCGCCAATCGAATTCGTACCAGTTGCACACGCAGTAACTGTACATGTATTAATTCCTTTTGCACCAAGAGCAATTGATACCTGACCTGCAGCCATATCTGGAATCATCATTGGAACATAAAATGGACTTACTCGACGGTATCCCTTTTCTAGAAAGATTTGATGCTGTTCTTCATGAGTTGCCATTCCACCAATTCCAGACCCAATCCACACACCAACACGTGGTGCAATCTCATCTGTGATTGTTAGTTCTGCGTCTTTTACAGCCATGAACGATGCTGCTAACGCATATTGAGTAAAACGATCCATGCGTCTAGCATCCTTTTTGTCCATAAAGTTTTCTGGGTTAAAATCTTTAAGCTCTGCAGCTACTTTTGCTGGCAAGCCTTCTATGTTTACTCTTGTTAATGGTCCAACACCTGAAACACCAGCTAATGCATTTTTCCAAGAGGTTTCAGTGTCATTTCCAATAGGTGTTAATGCACCTAATCCTGTTACAACCACTCTTCGTTTTTCCATTTAAATTTTACTCCTTTACTGGATATTATCTACCTTACTTAATCGACTCGTTATTTGTTATTTTCCCCATCTAAGAGCAATTGCTCCCCATGTTAAACCGCCACCAAAACCAACCATGACGATCACATCATTATCTTTTATTTTTCCTGCCTCAAGTTCCTCATATAATGATAAAGGAATGGATGCTGCAGAAGTATTGCCATATTTATGAACAGTACTTGACATTTTTTCCTCTGGAAGCTCTAACCTTTGTCTTGCGGCCTCCATAATTCGAATATTCGCCTGGTGTGGAATAAGGAAATCAACATCTTCTTTTGATAATCCAGCCTTTTCCAGTACACTTACACTTGATTCCCCCATTTGCCTTACTGCGAATTTAAATACTTCTCTTCCGTTCATGATAATATGTTCATCTTGATATAAGTGCTTACCACCAGTACCATCAGCTCCTAATTCGAAAGAAAGGATTCCTTTCCCGTCCGATACTGGGCCAATAATGACCGCGCCAGCTCCGTCTCCAAATAAAACAGCTGTATTTCTATCATCCCAGTTGGTGATTTTAGATAACTTTTCTACGCCCACTACTAGTACATGCTTATATGCGTTTGTTTCAATAAACTGTTTTGCTGTAACCATCCCATACATAAAACCGGCGCAGGCTGCACTAATATCCATTGCTGCAGCGTTCCAAGCTCCTAGCTTTTCTTGGATCATACATGCAACAGATGGAAATGGTCGATCAGGAGTAACAGTTGCTACTAAAATTAAATCAATATCCTGAGCATTAATACCTGCATTTTCAATCGCTCGTAAACTTGCTTCATATGCCATATCCGATGTATCTACATCATCATTTGCAATTCTTCGCTCTTCAATTCCCGTTCTAGTCCTAATCCACTCATCTGAAGTGTCCATGATTTTCTCTAAGTCTTTATTTGTCACCACTTTTTCTGGTACACAACGTCCAATTCCCACTATTCCTGCATTCATATAAGCATCTCCCTTAACACTATCTATTTACACTAAACTTATTATCAATTATTATGACTTGGTACTAATTTTAATCTATTTTATTAACTGACGCAACAATTTGTGCTTATTTTACACAGAGTGACAAAAAATCAACAAATGTCTAATTTATATAGAGATACCTGTCTATTTCAGATTTTCGTTTCTAACATATATTTTAAATAGAGAGGCTATTATTTATGCTCTTTCAAAGAAAGTTACTTTTTTGGAGGTGTAAAATTTGAGTAAGGATAAAAGAGAAGACACGCCTGAAGAGATATTTGAAGAAAAATCGATGGAGCTAGATAAGAAAGATACCAATGAGCAAGAAATAGAAGTCGATAAATTTACACGATTAATGTTTGGTGGATCTCCACCTACAAGAAGAAATCAACAAAATTCACCTAACAAGAAAACGACACCAACCAATCAAGAGCAAAAAATGGATTTCAACCAATATTACACTTTAATGCAGCAAGTAGACGATATCATGGGTTCGTATAACAGAATAAAACCAATGCTAAAAGACCTCTATCCTCTTTTAGATTTTATTAAAAAGTGGAAGTAAAAAAGCTATCACTCCTACTATGTGATAGCTTTTTTTTTAGATTTATTAAATTTACATATGTTAACTTTGGGATTGTTCTTGAAGTGCTTCTGCCTTACCAAGCTCGTAAGCATCATCCATCACTTTTGTTAACAATGTAAGGAAGGGCTGAACCTTA